>CAXAVQ010000078.1:0-9333 GCA_963971985.1 uncultured bacterium | reverse complement strand
CATGATTCTCGCGGCGTCGCTCGCGGATGAGTCACGATCAACGGTAAGCGGATTCTTCGTCATGGCCTCTGAAATCTTCATGGGTGTTCCTTTCGCTTATTCAGTCTCGAATGCCGTCGATTCAACGCGAAACGCGAACCGGCGTTCAACACTTACTCGTAGACAAGTGACGTCGATCGCTTCATCGGGAGCGACGCCGAAATCGCTCAGGTGGAGGCCCGAGCGCGTCCTGGGGGAATCACCGGTCTCGGATTGGGTCGATTCAGGCCGGGCTCTCGACCCAAGCGACGGCGAAACGGTTCAGTTCAGTTGCCGAAGCGATGTCGAGCTTTCGTTTGATGTTCTCCCGGTGCGACTCGACAGTTTTGACGCTGATGCCGAGCTGTTGGGCGATGAGAGAAAGCGGTGTGCCGCGACCGATCAGTTCGAAAACCTCGAGCTCCCGGTTCGACAGGGCGCCGACTCCGTTCCCGTCGGTGTCGTTGGCGATGGCCCTGCGGATCAGGCGGGCGTTCATCTCGTCGCTGAGCGAGAGACGGCCCGCGACGACGTCATCGATGGCCCTGACAAGCTCGTCTGGGCTGGCACATTTGTGCAGGTAGCCTTGGGCCCCCGCGCGCATTGCCCGCTCGGCGTAGAGGGTTTCGTCGTGCATGGTGAACACCAGCACTCGCGCGTCTGTGTGATCCTGGCGCAGCACGCGAATCAGGCCGAGGCCGGTGCCGTCACGCAGCGATAGATCGACCACGACGACCTCCGGGGCGGTCTCGCCGGCGAGGCGAATCGCTTCGCTCTGCGAGTCAGCGATGCCCACGACCTCGAAGCGGCGCTGCTGCTCGAGGATGTCGCGTACCCCGGTCGCTGTCACCGGGTGCTCTTCAACGAGTAAGACGCGCGTGCACTTGAGCCGTGCTTTGGTTGTCATGGTGCCTCCCATCTTGCCAGGCGTCGCGCGTTCGCGATGCCACGTAGACCTATAGGCGCTGCACGGGTACCCGGTCATATCCCCGAGGTCACGTTGGGCGAATTCCCGGTGATCGATTACGTCCCATTTCGTGCGGAATTGGGCGACTGTGAGATCGAAATTTCGTCCCTTGCTTCCAAGAGTTTCCTAATGAGATTTCGGTCCCTTTGGAGGCGTGCCCCACTGGGTCACCAACACGGCTCAGTAACCCTCAAAATGAAATGGAATTCACGATGGAAACGATCAAAGCAGACGAACTGAAGCGCCGGATGGACCACAACGATGACCTGCTTGTACTCGACGTGCTTCCTTCGGAAGAGCACGACAAGCAGCACATCCCGAACGCGAAGAACATCCCACTCAAGCGGGATGACTTCATCGATGAGGTTGAGAACGCCGCCGAGAGCAAGGTGCAGCAGGTTGTCGTCTATTGCGCGAACACCGGCTGCGATCTTTCACCCAAGGCCGCGAAGCAGCTCGAAGAAGCCGGCTTCAAGAACGTTGTGGATTTCAAGGGCGGTATCGAGGAGTGGAAGGAAGCCGGCTACGGCGTTGTCGGATCCTGATCAACCCCTCGGGTGTGGTTTGAATTTACCTCCGCTGACTGAAGGGTCATGCTGTGGATATCGTTTTTATTCTTCTGCTGGCTGTTCTGTTCGCGTGGCTCCTGATCGGCCCGGTCGGGTGGCGCGATCGGCGGGCCGAGAGCGCGGGAGCGGCGTGGCTGTTCCTGTTCCTGCTGCTTGTTCCTGTCCTGTGGCTGGCCCTTGTCTGGATACCACCGACCGGACCGGCTTTCATGGGCGTCTACTGGGCGGGCCCTCTGCTCGTCGGACTGCTTATGTTCTTCCTGCTGGCCGCCGTCGTACCGGCGGCGCGCGAGCCGCCGCCGACGGTTGCCGGTGAGCGTGCTTTGACCGAAGAAGAGGTCGAGACCGCGGGAGCGGTCGCCGTCTTCGTGAACGTCATGTTCTGGCTGTTCCTGATCACGGCGACCACGCTGCTGATTGTCGGCATCGTCGCCTGATCCGGAACCGAGATGTGCCCAATGAAACAACGGCCGCGGACGAGTGTCCGCGGCCGTTGTTGTTCAAGACTTGATAGATGCCATGTGTGGCTCAACCCTGCGGGACGAGCCCGGCAACCATGCGATCGGTGCGATCGGAGACGACCACGCCGCCAGGTTTTTCAACCGTCACGCCGAGCGCTCCAAGATTCGTGGCGAGGATCTTCGGGGTGATCGGCACGATGACGCGGTCGGACGAGGCGACGTTGAACACACCGCCGTCGATGGGGTGCTCTTGATCGGCGGAGACCAGCCAGAGCTGGTATTGCTCCAGTTTCGGATCGTTGACCGGCATGTTCTCGAAGACCATGTAGCCCTCTTGACGAGCCTCGTTCCAGACGAACCGGCCGTCGACATTCAGTGCCGCTTCACGCGGCTCGATATCCGGGGGAGCGAGCGTGCCGGCGGGCCAGGCGATCCAGTCGCCGGAGACCGTGTCCGGGGCTTCTTCGAGAGCGGCAAGGCGCTGATCGAGCGACGGTTCAGCGACGGCGACACCACCGTCGTTCGGCGCGGGCCCGGTCGGACGCATCCAGCCGACGGCGGCAATGGTGATCGCCGCGGCGGCGGCGAGCCAGCCGGCAGCGCTCAACACCGCGCTGGTCCCGGTGGACCGTCCGCCAGAGGACGGCAGTGTCGGCATCTTCGCTTCGCCGTCTTCACGCGCTGGCGATGCTTCTGGCCGATGCGATATCCGCCCGGCGACGGGTTTGTTCTCCGTCGAGCGCTTCCACGCGCCCTGGCTGGCGATGTCGGTCAGTTTGCTGCGCAGGCGTTCGGGCATCCGTTCATCGGCGAGTTCCGCGTAGATCACCGCAGCCTCGGCGGCGGCGAGCTCAAACTCGTCGGGTTCGCGCCAGCCGTCCGACTCGGGCTCGATGTCGCCCAAAGCGCGATCGGCCATCAGCGCCTGCTCACGCGTCGGTTCGAAGTCGTGTTCGTGTGTGTTCCTGTTGTCACTCATGACAACACCTCGTTTCCCGGAAAGAGGCGGACCCCGCTGGTGGAGCCGCCGGAAGCGCCCGCAGACGAACTTTCACGCGATGCGAGCAGATCGCGGAGTTTGATCAGGCCACGCCTGGCGTGGGTTTTCACCGTGCCCAGTGGCATGCCTGTTGCCTCGGAAATCCTTTCGTGCGTGAGGCCGTGAAAGATGGAGAGACGGAGCACACGCTGCTGATCTTGGCTGAGTTTCTTCAATTCTCGAGAGGCCAGTTGGGCCTCATCGCTGAGTTCGGACGAACTGAGATCCGGTTCATCGTTGGAGACCGAGTCTTCGAAGAGCGCCTCTCGCTGGGGCTGGCGCGACTCGCGTCGGCGTCGGTCGATGAGCCTGCGCCGCGCGATCATGGCGACGAATGTGGTTTCGGAAGCGACATCCGGGTTGAACCGCGACGCGGATTTCCAGATGTCGAGGAAAATGTCCTGGGTCGCGTCTTCCGCGTCGGATTCGGTTCGGGTGGACTTCCGGGCGAGCGACCAGACCAGCCCGCCATAACGGTCGATGCAGGTCTGGACGGCTTCGCGGTCGCCCGAGGCGACGAGCGGAAGCAAACAGTCCGACGGGGGTTTTTGGGTCGTTGTTGTCACGCCGCTCATGATAGCACTCCGGCGATAGAGGCCCATATGGAGTGATGCGGTCGTCATGCAAGGCCCCGGAATAACCTTGTTCGTTGAAGAGAAAAATGTCAGGAAAGTGGCGAGCATCGTGTCCGACACCCGCCACGGTGCGAGCTTCGACGACATGACTCAGGTCGCCGAAGTGGAGTAGTGGCAATCAGGGAAGCAGGACGGCGTCGATAACGTGGATCACGCCGTTCGAGCCCTCGATGTCGGTCTTCACGACGTTGGCCTCATTGATCATCACGCCGCTCCCGTCAGCGCTGATGGAGACGGTCTGACCGCCAAGGGTCTCGGCCGAGTTGAGCTTGACGACCTGGTCGGCGTACACGCGACCGGGGATGACGTGGTACTTCAGGATGGCCTGCAGCGTCGCGCGGTTCTCCGGCTTCAGCAGGTTCTCGACCGTGCCTGCGGGCAGCGCGCCGAACGCCTCATCGGTGGGCGCGAGGATCGTGAACGGGCCTTCGCCGACGAGCGCGGAAGTCAGTCCGGCGGCGTCGACCGCGGCGAGCAGGGTGTTGAACTGCTTTGCGCCCTTGGCGACCTCAACCACGTTCTTGGTCTCGGGCATGATGACGGTGTCGATGACGTGGATGACGCCGTTGGAAGCCTTGATATCGGTCGCGGTCACGGTCGACTTGCCATCGAGCTTGACCTTGCCGTAGCTGGTCGCGATGTCGACGCGCTGGCCGTTGAGCGTGGTGGCGTAGTCGAGGCCGGTGACCTTCTCGGCCATGACCGAACCCTTGACGACGTGGTACTTCAGGATGGCCTGCAGCTGTGCCTTGTTTTCCGGCTTCAGCAGCGACTCGACCGTGCCGGCGGGCAGCTTGGCGAACGCCTCATCGGTGGGCGCAAACACGGTGAAGGGGCCTTCGCCTTTCAGGGCTTCGACCAGACCGGCAGCCTGGAGGGCCGCCGCGAGGGTCTTGAACTGGCCGGCTTCGACGGCGGTGTCGACGATGTCGGACTTCATGCCGTGACCATCGAAAGAAGCGGTGGTGACGGTCGCGTCGTTCTTGACGACGTTCTTGGAGCCGCAGCAGTCGCCGGCGGCGAGGACGGAGGAGACGGCGAGGGCGCCGAAGGCCGAAGCTGCGAACGTGATTTTCGTGAGACGGTTCATGCTGATTCCCTTTCAGGTGGGTGCTCGAGTGAGAACGACCGGGTTCCGAACCCGGGGATGCGCTGATCGCGAACGCCCGAAGCACGCGTGCTTACCCCCGGAAGGCCGGCGGCCAGCTGATTCGAGCGATGGCGATATCGCGCCGGACGCCCCCGCGTAGTTGCAGCCGAGTGCGTCCTTTGTTGTTTTCGCTCACCAGCGGAACCGGATTCACCGGCGGCCGCTTTCGGCGCCCGATCAGCGCGGGGATTTGTCGCAGTGGGACCGATTCCTAGGGGATTCCCCGCTATTTCGGGAGATAGCGAATCTGTGGGGAATCCAGCCTCGATATCGTTCGTGTTGGACTACAGGGAGACCCCCACAGACTCGGCGTTCGACCGGACCGTCACGATCGCACGAGACTCGTGTTCAGAAAGGCAGGATTGGATCATGGCAGCCCAGCAAACCGTCTATGTGGTGGACGACGACGCCGCGATGCGTAAGAGCCTCCGCTGGCTCGTGGAATCGGTCGGCCTGAAGGTCGAAACGTACAGCTCGGCCGGTGAGTTCCTCGACGCCGTCGATCACCGGATGATCGGCTGCGTGGTGCTCGACGTGCGTATGCCGGGGATGAGCGGGCTCGATCTGCAGGAGCAGCTCAAGGAAAGGCACATCTCGCTCCCGGTGATCATCATCACCGGACACGCCGACGTCCCGATGGCGGTCCGGGCCCTCAAAGCAGGCGCGTACGACTTCATCGAGAAGCCCTTCAACGATCAGGTCCTGCTCGAGCGTGTGCAGCGGGCCTTGGAAGACGGCGAAGAGGAGCGGATGGTCGAGGAGCGGCGCAAGCAGATCGACGCGAAGATCGACACCCTCACACCGCGCGAGCGTCAGGTCATGGAGATGGTCGTCAACGGCATGGCGAACAAGCAGGTCGCCGCCGAGCTCGGTCTGAGCGAGAAGACCATCGAGGTGCATCGCAAGCACGTGATGGACAAGATGCAGGCGGGCAACGTCGCCGATCTGATCCGCATGGCGATGCGAGGTTCCGCGGTTCAGACCATCGACTGACGCAGGACGTACGCTGTTTCCAGCCGCCGGAAGGCGGCTTTTTCGTGCGCCGAACGGCGTTTTCCGTCGTCCGACCTGGAATTGGGCCGGGGTTTGGGCAGATTCGTGGGCGAGGGCCTCTGATTTCGGGTGATAATGAAGTGTCACCGGACAGGAATGCTCGTCCGGTGCAGGGTTTCTTTTCTCGGAGGATTGTCATGAAGCGTTCAGCGTTCACCACACTTCGTCGCGCCGCGCTGGTCGGTAGCACGCTCGCGCTCGGGCTGGTCATGGCCGGGGCAGACGCCCCGAAGACCTTCGAGACCAACGCACGGTACCTCGACGATCGCCTTCCCGAGGCGCAGCAGGAGTTGCTCAAAGAGACCGTCGGGTACGCGTTCCCCGGCTTCGAGGCGTACGCGGACGACCTGACCTGGATCGCCAACGAGCCCGATGCCTCGGCGCTCGAGGGCAAGATCATCATCCTCCAGTCGTTCACAACGGCCGATGCCGAGCGCCGATCAGTCCTGCGCCGTGCGGAGAACCTGGCCCGCAGGACCGAGGATCAGGCGATCTTCATCGCGATCCACACACCGGAGAACGCCGAGGAGGCCGCGAAGTTCGCCGATCGCTCGCGCATCCCCGTCGCCCTGGATACGACCGGGCGTTTCTGCGACGACATGGGCTTCTGGAAATCGCCCGCGGCGGTGGTGATCGATCGCTCGGGCACCATCCGGATGACCGGGGCCAACGTGCTCCAAGCGGCTCGATTTGTCCCGGAGATCTACGACGAGACCAGCGAGGGCGAGGCTCCGGAACTGCCGGACCGCGATGAGCGCGAAAAGGCCAAAGACAAGCCGGCGGACAACACCCCTTCGGACGCCGGTGTCCGCTTTCCCGAGGCCCCTCCGGTGAGCGGCGCGAACGACCTGCGCGAGAAGAAAGGTCCGCCCCTGCAGGTACAGAAGTACATCACCGATGAGCCGGAGACCGAGGGCAAGGTGGTGATGGTCGAGTTCTGGGCGACATGGTGCGGCCCGTGCATCGCCGGCATCCCGCACATCAATTCGCTCCAGAAGGCCTTCCCGGACGATCTGGTCGTCATCGGCGTGTCCGATGAGGATGAGGGCAAGGTCAACGAGTTCCGCTCGGACCGGCGTCGTCCGAAGTTCGAGTACACCGTCGCCATCGATCCGCAGCGCCGCATGATGGGCGTGGTCGGCAACCGCGGCATCCCGCACTGCATCGTCATGAGCAGCGACGGCATCGTCCGCTGGCAGGGCCACCCCGGTTCGCTGACCCGTGCGACGATGGAAGCGATCGTCGACGCGAACAAGCAACTCGGGGCATCGTCCGGGGGCGACGGATCGATGCGTTGGGTCAAAGGCGACGAGAAGGATTCGGACTGATCTTCAGTCTGCATCCGTCCGGTCGAGCCGCGACGCCAGTGATCGTCGGTTTGTGCTGACGGTCAACCCGAACACGCGAACCGTCTCCAGGGTGTCCTCGTGAAGCACGGTCGAGAGATCGGTTTCGCTGATCAGCAGCAGGCGATCGGTGCGCCTGGTCACCACGGACCGGCCCAGCGAGATGGTGAGCGTGGAGCGCACGTGCGCTTCTCGAACGCCGTCGTTCAGTTGGCGCTCTCCGAGTAGTTCCAGTGTGTACGTGGCGGTCCCGGGCTGTGGTTTGCTCGTTTGACCGCCCTCGAAGGACCGGATGGTCGTGGTCGATTCGTGGGCCTCGCCGGGCCGGAGTTCCGGCGGGGCGACCACGAGGGGCGGGGCGTAGACGATCTCGATGTCCCGCTCGGGATTCAGCGAGCGGTGGAGCAGGACCGCGCCGGAGGGGTCGGTCGAGAACCAGCGGCGGGCGAGGATCTCGGGCTCCGACCCGTCTTCTGGCGCGAGCCGTCGCTCCACCCGGATCAGGCTGCTGTCCTCTGCGCTCGTGGTGGTCTCGATGGTCGTGTTCCCGGAGTCATCGGTGTAGCGTCGGGTCGTCGGGCGTTCTTCGAACAGGTCGGGGTAGACCGAGGCGGAGACCACGGTTCGGGTCGGCGGGTTCATGATCGCGTCGAGCCAGGAGGGGCTGTCTGGCGTTTTCGCGCAGGCGCTGAGGGTGGCGATCAGCGAGCCGAGGATGAGCAGGATCATGATCGAGCGGAGCCGGGGCATGATCACAGCGTATCAGGCGTCCCGCTGGCGTCACGCCGTCACGATCCGCTACTCTGTTCGCATGATCCGAAACCGGATATTCATCGCCGTGGCGGGTGCCTGCGCTGTCGGGTTCGCCTCGGGCTGCGCCGACGATCTGCCTCTGGCCGGTGCCAGCACGTCGGAGGCGGAGAGCATCTTTTCCGTCTTCGCGCCGCCGTCACCGGCTGAGGCCGCGGCGATGGCGGTCAACGAATACAGCGCGGACGACCGGCAACTCGGCATCCTCCTGCTCGCCAACGCGCCGTGGGGCGGGTCCGAGGTGTACGTGAACCTGTACCGGCTCGGTCTGGACGACGAGGACGGCGCGGTGCGGACCGCGGCGGTCCGCGCGATCGGCTTGCACGGCTCGCCGGAGGACGCCGAAATCATCGCGACCATGCTCGACGACCCGGACCGTCTGGGGCGTTGGGAGGCTGCCCGTTCGCTGCAGCGCCTGCACAACCCGGCGGTGGCCGGTGCGCTCATCACCAAGACGAGCGGTTCGAACGAGGACGAGGTCCCGGTCCGCGCAGCGGCGGCGACCGCGCTGGGGCAGTATCCGGAACAGCGCGTGCTCGACGCGCTGATCCTCGCGCTCGACGACCCCGACCTGACCGTGAACGCCGCGGCCAGGGATTCGCTGGCGGTCCTGACCGGCGAGGACTTTGGCTACGAACCGCGACCCTGGGTCGAGTTCGTGCGCGGCAACCCCGAGCCGTTCGCGGGGCGTGAGCTGTACACCTACCCGGCCTTCTCGCGCGATCGGAAGTGGTTCGAGTGGTTCAACCCGTTCTTCGATGTGCCGAACGAGATCTCAGCCGCGCCAGTCGGCATGACCGGCGAGGAGCTGCGCCGGGAGCGTGAGGACGCTTCTGACGACTCGGGCGGATAATGCCGACATAAGGGCATGCGAGCGCTGCGCTACACAGGATCGACCGAGGGCGATGGCCCGTCGGTGCGGATGTTCTCGGACGCGCCGGACCCGTCGCCGGGTCCGGGCGAGGCCCAGATCCGTCCTCTCCGTGCCGGCGTGTGCTCGACCGACCTCGAAATCGCGCGTGGGTATATGGACGCCGACCGCGATGCCCAGCCGATCACGCTCGGGCACGAGTTCGTCGGCCTGGTCGAGGAGTTCAACCCCGCCCCCCCGATCCAGCAGGAACTGGTCAAGCGCCTGAAGGGCAAGCGGGTCGTCGGCTCGATCAACGCGGTGTGCGGCGAGTGCGACCTGTGCCGCGCCGGGCTGAGCAATCACTGCCGGGAGCGGACGGTTCTCGGCATCGCCGGGCGCGACGGCTGCTTCGCCGAGCGGTTCTGCCTGCCG
>CAXAVQ010000077.1:0-9354 GCA_963971985.1 uncultured bacterium | reverse complement strand
CCATCGCGCGACGTGTCGAATCCACCGATGGCGATCGCGTTCGAGGTCAGGTGCTTGCAGGCCAACCAGACCACGAGCGCCGCGTCGAGTTCTGAAGGGTCCAGCGCCGGGCCGGCAACGTGCTCCCAATTCTGAGGCATCGCGATCGCATCGTCGGCATCCTGCACCAAAAGTCCGCATGGCACGCTGCGAACCCGCATCGATGATCCGCTCTTCGCCCCGGTCTCACCGAGTTCGAGCAGGCGCACGTTCTTCCAGCGCTCGCCGAGCAGTGCCGAAGCGTCCGGCTCGAACGCGGGCGCCGCGATCACTTCGAAGAACGTCGCGTTGGCGGCCAGCCACGACGCCGCTTCGGAGTCGATCGTCGTGTTGACCGACAGGATCCCGCCGTACGACGCGAGCGGGTCGCCGGCCAGCGCGAGTTCGATGGCGCGGCGCGCGTCCGACGCGATCGCCACGCCGCAGGGGTTCGTGTGCTTGATGACCGACGCGCCGACCCGGTCGGGGAACGCCCGCCAGAGATCGTGCGTGACCGCGAGCGCGCCCGCGCAGTCGTTGATGTTGTTGTAACTCAGTTCCTTGCCGGCGAGCTGGCGAGCGTTGACCAGGTCCGGCCCCGGAGCGCCGTCCGCGGACGCGTAGACCGCGCCCCGCTGGTGAGGGTTCTCGCCGTAGCGGAGCGTCTGCTTCAGGGTGTACCGGTTCGCGAGGACGCCAGGAAAATCGCTCGCGTTGGCTTCGGTTTCCTCGCTGGAGAGGTACCTGAAGATTGCGTCGTCGTAAGTGCTCGTGCGCTCGAACGCGCTCACGGCGAGCCGACGACGCATGGCCAAGGAAGTGCTCCCGTCGTTCTTCTTCAGGTCCTCGGCGACCGCGTCATACTGCTTCGGATCGGTCACGATCGCGACGTACCTGAAGTTCTTCGCCGCCGAGCGCACCATCGAGGGGCCGCCGATGTCGATCTGCTCGATCGCTTCCGCCTCAGACACGCCATCTCTGGCGATGGTCTGCTCGAAGGGGTACAGGTTGACACAGACGAGGTCGATCGGCGCGATGGCGTGCTCGAGCATCGAGGCGACGTGCTCGGCGTTGTCGCGCAGCGCGAGGATGCCGCCGTGCACCTTCGGGTGCAGCGTCTTCACGCGCCCGTCCATCATCTCCGGGAAGCCGGTGATCTCATCGATCGCCGTCACGCTCAGCCCCGCTTCGCGGATCGCCCGGTGGGTGCCACCGGTCGAGACAAGTTCGTAGCCGTGCTCGATGAGGGTGCGCGCGAAATCAATGAGACCGTCTTTGTCGCTGACCGAGATCAGCGCCAGGCGTCGGGAGCGATCGGGCATGTGTCTGCGGGCCTTCGGGTGAGGGCGATGAAGAAGAGACGTCGGTGATCAGCGGGACGAGAAGCGGGCCAGCGCCGCGTTCCCGCTCAAAACGATGAGCTCGCCGTCGACGAAGCCGTTGGCGATGATCTTGCGTACCCCGGGCAGGGCGACGCGCTCGCGCTCATCGCCGCTCGCCGGATCGACCAGCACCGCGTCGGTCCCGTCCCAGACGAGAAGTTCGCCCTTGCGCTGGGCGATGACCGTGCCGGCGACGTCGGGGTTCGCCCAGAGGCGTGTGCCGCTTCGTGTGTCGACCGCGACCAGGCCCTCGCTGGGAACGTACTGGTACAGGACACCCTCGTGGACCGTCGGCTGGGCTTCGAGGCGGCTCTGTGTCCGCACTCGCCACAGGAGCTGGCCGGTGGTGCTCTCGAAGGCGTAGATTGATTGATCGCTGGAGGCGATGTACATGTTGACGCCGTCGGTGACCGGGTTGTTCTCAACGCCGCCGTAGATCTGTTGCAGCGGCGCCACGGCGTCGCCGTTGGCCGGGTTGACCAACAGCACCTGACCGGACTCGGCGACCGCGCCGGCGATCTGGCCGATCATGATCGGCTTGCCCTTGATGCGCTGGTTGAGCGCGAAGCCCCAACGCTTCAGACCGACGCGGATGTCGTGCCCGAAGACCTCGCCCGTCGCCGTGCCGAACACCAGCATGTAGCCGTCGGCGATCGCCGGGGCGGTGTTGCTGAGCACAGCGAGGCGCTGGCGATCGTCGAGACGTCCCGTGTCGGCGTCGAGGATGAGCAGCTCGCTCTCCGAGGCCGAGACGATCCGGTCACCGATGCGTAGGTTGCCGATGAACTTGGTCAGCGGCGTGCCGAGGTTCGCGCCCCAGCGTGCCTCGCCATTGCTGATCTCGCGAGCCGTGATCGAGTTGCCCTGATCGTGCACGAGCACCAGATCGTCGGCCACGTCGATCATCTTCGCACGCGAGGTCGGCGTGTCCGTGTCGCCGATGGCCCAGTTCAGCCGGTACCCGAGTTCGAGGAACGGGGCGGCCCGCTCAGGGATCGACCCGACCACGCCGCGATCCGAACTCGGAGACGTCGGCGACGACGCCCCGGAGCCCGATGAGGCGCAGCCGGTCAGGAACATCGAGAGCGCGGCGCCGCCTGCGATGACAGCGTTGAAGCAGCCGCTACGGCTTCCGAAAGTCCAGACTCGGCTCGGCATATCGGTCGGTCTCCTCAGAGGATGGGGCGAATCGGGAGTATCCGCAGAGCCGGCGGGCCGGTCAACCTGATCGGGAGGCCTGAAATGGGCGAGCGGCACCCATCCTGCAGCGCGCCGACCTATCCTCTGCCCATGTTCACAGGCCTCGTCCAAGCCCTCGGCACCGTTCACAGCGCTGAACAACGCGAGTTCGGCGTCCGCTTCGTCATTGATCCCGGCGACTGGGATTATCGCCCCAGCGAGGGGGATTCGGTATCGGTGAACGGTTGCTGCCTCACTGCCACGCGTCCCGAACCGGCCGATCAGGGCGCTTCCGGCCGTCTGATGGCCTTCGACGTCATCCCGGAAACCCTCTCGAAGACCACGCTCGGCAGGCTTGAGACCGGTCACCGCGTGAATCTGGAGCACGCCGCACGCGCCGACACCCTCCTCGGGGGTCACATCGTGCAGGGCCACATCGACGGCCTCGGCGCGGTCACCCGGGTCACCAGCGACGCAGCCGAGCGCCGGATACGGGTCAGTGCCTCGGATTTGGTCATGCAGTGTGTCGCCCCCAAGGGATCGATCGCGATCGAGGGGGTCTCGCTGACGGTCGCCGCAGTCGAAGAGCCCGAATCGGGACGCCCGACCTGGTTCGAGGTGGCCCTGATCCCGACGACCCTGGAGTGGACGAACCTCGACGACCGCGTTGAGGGTGACGAGGTCAATCTCGAGACCGACATCCTGGCGCGCCAGGCGGTGCACTGGCTGCGTCATTACGCGTCCCTGAAGACCTGACGGAAGGGTTTCAGTCGGTGTCGAACTTATTGCCGGCCCGGGCCGAGCACAGGCCGCGAGCCCGGCGCGGGTTCTCCGGGTTCATGGCGTGCACGCAGAAGTCGACGAACTGGCGTCCGGCGTTCGTCAGTTCGCTCTGGGCGAGTTCTTCGAGCATGGGCTGGAGCGCCTTCGCACCGCGATCGCGGAACAGGCGCCGGTACAGTTCCTTCACCTCGCGCCGGTCGTCGTCCCCGAAGCCGGGTGTGCGGCGCAGGCCGATGATGTTCAGCCCCGCCAGCGTGTTCCGCGCCGCGGCGGTCACGATCACGAACGGCGGCACATGCATCCCGACGCCTGCCCCGCCCTGAAACATCGTCAGATCGCCCACGTTCGTGAACTGGTGCACCATCGCGAAGCCGGAAAGCGTGTTGCGGCTGCCCATGTGCACATGCCCCGCGAGGCTCGCGCCGTTGCCGAACGTGTTGTTGCTCCCGACGCGACAGTTGTGCCCGATGTGGCTCTGGGCCATCAGCATGTTCTCGTCGCCGATGACGGTGTCCGGTCCCGGCGCGGTGCCGCGACTGATGGTCACGCCCTCGCGGATGAGGTTCCGAGAACCGATCACAAGTTTGCCCGGTGTCTCAGGCTTGTAGGCCCGGTCCTGCGGGTCGCCGCCGAGCACGGCGAAGGGGTGCACATCGTTCTGTTCGCCGAGCGTGGTGTGTTGGACGACGATGCAGCGAGCACGCAGGCGTGTCCCGCGACCGATCGTGCAGTGGGGCCCGACGATCACTCCGGACTCGACGCTGACTTCCTCGCCGATCGTGGCCGTCGGGTCGATCAGCGCGTCGGGCGCGATGATCGCGCTGGTGTGAATGCTTCCGTCGGCTTCGCTCACGTCGATCGTCCTCCGCGACAGGGGCACCCGTCGAACGGAGCAGTATACGAGCCGACCGCCGGTGCCCGTTTCAGTCGCGCCGGGCGCGTGAGGCCTCACCGGCGGATCCGGTCTTCGACGCCGAATTTTCGGGACGACGCACGCCGCGGAAGAGGTCGTCGAGGGCCGTGTCGGCGGTGGCGTAGACGGTCATCACCGTGATGTCGTCCACCTGGTGCAGCGAGCCGTCCTGCGCGTCGACGAGTTCGGAGAAACGCTCCATCGCCGCTTGGGGCCCCTGGTTGCGGATGTCCGAGGCGAGTTCGTCGAACGCGCCGAGGTACCGCTTGGTGGGCATCTTCCGCTCGTACTCGTCGCTTCCCGGATCGGGGAACGCGGTCTCGAAGCCGTCGGAGTAGATCAGCAGGGATTCGTCCGCCCCGAGCGTGAACGACACCTGCGGGAAGTCGTCGTCCGGGAACACGCCCAGCAGCCCGCCCTCGGTCTCGATCTCGCGAGATCCCTCAGGCCCCATGACCAGCGGCGGCGGATGCCCCGCGCCCGACAGCCGGACCGAACGGTCGCGGATGTCGATCACGCCGTACACCGCCGTCGCGAAACGGGGCACGTCGCCGTGGCGACGGATCATCTCGCGGTTCAGGCGCTGCATGACGTTGGTCGGTTCGAGCAGTTCATAGCTCTCGCCGGTCACGATCTTCGTGGTCAGGCTCCGGCTGAGCACCATGGTCATCAGCGCCGCCGGCACGCCGTGCCCGACCGCGTCGGCGAGGAAGAAGCCGACGTGGTGCTCGTCGAGACGCTGCACGTCGTAGATGTCGCCGCTGACGTAGCCCGCCGGACGGAAGAACACGCGGAAGTCCACGTTATCCACCTGGGGCAGCGTGTCCGGCAGGAACTCGCGCTGCACCGACGCCGCGAGCTGCAACTCCTCGTGGATCTTGTCCATCTCGCCGCGAAGCCCGCCCTGGAAGCGGCTGGCGATCCGCAGTTCGGTCTGCACGGTCCGGACGAAGCCCTGTCGCTCGGCCAGCGCGAAGAGGGCTGAAGCGATCGACGCCTCGCCGCAATCGCGGTCCATCACGATGGTGCCGCGACCGCCGAGGCGTTCGGTGTTCTCGTTGCGTTCATCGACGAGGAGCACCGCCGGCAGGCTCTGCTCCCAGAGGTGATCCAGGAGCGAAAACACCGCGTTGCCGCTGAGGTCCTCCGGGCGGGCGAAGATCAGCACCGCCGAGCCCAAGGTCTCGCTCAGGCGCTCGCAGGCCTCATCGACCGAGCAGCCGTGCAGTTTCGGCGACGGGCCCAGACCTTCCCACGCCTCGGCGAGGAATTCCCACGCGCGGTGCGCCTCGATCTCGCCCGATCCATGGACGACCGTCAGCGTGTGCACGTGTTTGCCGTGATGACTGTTGGCCACGCCGATCTCCCTGGCGGCCGTCGCCCCGGTCTTCGGGCTGGATTACCCGGTTCCGGGGCGGGTGCGATCGCACCCGGGCCACTCGCAGAGCATCGGACTACCGGGCCATCTCCTTCAGCCACTCCCAGTCCATTTCGATCCGATCGCCTTCCTTCACCCCGAGTCTGCGGAGTGTTCCGGCTTTCAGTTCCACGGCATATCGGACGGGCACCCCGCTCGAATACAGCGGCAGCCGATCGATGTACTCGTCCAGCGTCTCGTCCTCGCCCCGGGGCGGCTCTTTCGGCATCGTGTACATCTTCGTGACCCGCCCCGAGTCGTCCACGTAGGCGATATCGATGTCCACCAGGCAATCGGCCATATAGAACTTCTGCACGCCCTTGCGCGAGGCCGGGAACGCGAAGACCATCCCGCCGTCCTCGGCGATCTCCTCGCGTCCGCCCATGCCGAGCCGGCGCTGGTCGTCGGTGAGCGAGGTTTCGAGCACGAACTTCTCGCCGCCGATGGTCGCCGGGACCAGATAGCGGTTGTCGTCGGTCGGTGTCGGCTCGGTGATGCCGCTCGAGCAGCCGGTCGCGCTGAACGCGCCAAAGACGGGAATCGCGACGCAGAGCGCGCTGATCAGGATCGCCGGGATTCGTCGAGCAGCCACGCGTCGTCCTCCTTGGTGAACACCACCGGGTCGCGAGACATCCTACTCGGTTCGAACCGCTCCACGAACTCCGAAGGTGCCATCGGCCTCCGCTCGTCGCTGGCCCCGCTCCAGAACGCGATCAGCCCGACCAGACGCTCCGGATCGACGCCCCGCTCGCGATAGGTCGATGTCCGCGTGTCGCCGTGGCGCTTGGCCAGTCGCTTGCCGTCCTCGCCGATGACCAAGGGCAGGTGGGTCCACTCGACCGGCCCGGGCAGTTCCAGCGCCCGGTACAGCAGCAGTTGTCTCGCCGCCGAGTCCAGCAGGTCATCTCCTCGCACGATGTGGGTCACCCCCTGCGCCGCGTCGTCCACGGTCACGGCGAGCTGGTAACTCGGCTGCCCGCGCTTGGTCCAGACCACGAAATCGCCCACGCTCCGGGCGACGTTCCGCGCCTGCTCGCCGGCGAACCGATCGGTGAACCGCACCGGGGCATCGCCGGCCACGAAGCGCCAGTTCGTGCCGCCGTCATCGAAGTCGCGGGGCATGAGTTCCGGTCGTAGTTCCGGCGGGTAGCGAAGTTCGCCCGATCCCTCCTGCGGGGCCGATGCCGCGGCTTCGATCTCCGAGCGCGTCAGTTCGCAGGGGTAGACCACGCCGGCGCGCGCCATGGCGGTCATCGCCCGCTCGTAGGGGCCAAGGTCCTCCGACTGGATCAGCGGGCCCTCGTCCCAGTCGATCCCCACCCACGACAGGAGATCGATGCACTGCTCGATCGAGCCCGGCTTCACGCGAGGCCCGTCCAGATCCTCGATGCGAAGGACGATCTTCCACCCCTCGCGCCGCGCCATCGCCCAATTGATGAGGAAGGTCCGCAGGTTGCCCAAATGCAGCGCCCCCGTCGGTGAGGGGGCGATTCTCGTCGTTGGCGGGCGATCCGGACCGTGGGCCATCGCCGACACGATACCGGTCGTGGATGACCTCTGGACCGTTCCCCGAATCGCGCGCACACTCCGGGGGCTTCGCCTACGCTAGTGAACGCAAACTCCCCCGACCCCCTGCGAGGCGTCGGGCATCTCGACGAGGAGGCCACCCGTGGTCGAAAAGCTCAGCGAAGACACCGTGAAAGCCAAGCTCGAAGACCTGGACCAGTGGTCGGAGATGAACGGTTCCATCCAGCGGACCTTCCAGTTCAAGGACTTCGTCGAGGCGATGAAGTTCGTCAACAAGGCCGCGGACCACGCCGAGGAGGTCCAGCACCACCCGGACATCCTCATCCGCTGGAACAAGGTCACCCTGACCCTGTCCACCCACGACGCCGGCGGCATCTCGGAGAAGGACTTCGCCTTCGCCGACTTTGTCGACGATCTGGTCTGATCACCCGCCCCGCAATCTGATCCTCGCTGCGCCTACCGCTGCCCGCCCATCTGCAGGATGGTCTGGGGGTATTCGGCTTCGCCGGTGCGCGCGCTCAGGATCGCGGCTTCGCACATCGCCAGAACGCGGGCCCGGTCCATCGGGGTCGGCTGGGGGGCGTGCACGTCGAGGGCGCGCTTGAGCTGGTCGGCGATGATCGCCGCGGCTCGATCCGGGCCGCCGGAGGCCGGGTCAAACGGCGGGGCGATCGAGGAGCGGTCGAGCAGTTCGCCGTTGATGCCCGTCAGTTCCAGTTCCGCATCGTTCACGCGCAGGCAGCCCTTCTCGCCCAAGACCGTCACGCCCCGGGCCCACGCGCCGGCCCGGTCCGACAGCGCCAGCGACGCCGCCCGCCCGCCGGCGAAGCGGATGTTCGCGGTCAGGTCGCCCCGGAGTTTGCGGATGCTCGTCGCCGGCTCCTGGTAGACGCCCGAGCCGGTCACGCCGGTGACGACCGACGCGTCGATCCGGTCGGGGAGGCCCAGCAACGCGTGGACGATGGCCATGGCGTCGTACAGGCGGGCGCCGAGCGTGCCCTGGCGCGGGCCGCAGCGGGCGGAGACAGCGACGGTGCGGACGCGCCCGAGCTGGTCGAGCAGTTCCATGGCGTCGCCGAACACGCGGCTGTCGCGCAGCATCGGCACCATCCGCACCGGGTCGATGCCCTCGGCGGCCTCGAACTTCGAGAGGTCCACCACCGAGCCGGGCGAGGGCTCCATGGCGAACAGGGCGATGCCCCGCTCCCGGCAGGTCTGGACGAGTTCGAAGTCGTCGAGCATCGAGGCCCCGCGATCGTCCTCGCCCCCGGAGGCGAGCAGGACGACCTTGGCGTCGGTCGACGCGACGGCGTGGCGCAGGTCGTCAAAGGGCTGGGCGTTCTCGAAGGCGTCGAGGACATCCGACGATGCGCTGCGCCGGGCCGAGGCGGGCATGCCCGCCTGGACCACCTCGAGGTTGGCGTGGTCGGCGACCGAGCGGAGCAGCACGGCCTGCTCGGGGTCCAGCCAGAGCAGGGCCGGGCGCGGGGGCACGGTTTCCGGTGCTCCAGAGGCGTTTTCGGCGGGCTGTTCGAACAGATCGCTCATCGTCGGCACAGAGTATCGGGAATCGGTCGGGGAACCGGGTAAAATCCTCGCTTGCACCGGCACGCGGCCGCCGGCGCATCCGGTCGTTCTTTCGGGAGGGACCGGGGCGCGTCGGAGGAAAGTCCGGGCACGACAGGGCACAGCGGTGGGTAACGCCCACGCGCCCCACGATCGAGGGGCGTGGACAGGCAACAGAAAGGACACCGCCGATGGCCTCGGTTCGGCTTTGCCGATCCGGGGCACAGGTAAGGTTGAAATGGTGCGGTAAGAGCGCACCGCGCGCCTGGCGACAGGCGTGGCACGGTCACCATGCTGCGTGCAAGACCATGCAGCCGCCGCCGGTCGAAAGACCGGACGCTCGGCCCGGGCGGAAGGCGGCGGGTAGGTCGCTTGTGATCGCGTCGGCAACGGCGCGGCGAGAGAAATGGTCGCAGCACCGGAGCAATCCGGTGTGCACAGAACCCGGCTTATCGCTGGTGCAGATCGAGACCTCCGCCCCGAAAGGGGCGGGGGCTTTTTGCTTTGGTGGATTGGGTGGCGTGGTCTTCTATGAAGACCCGTCGCCTGTCAAGTGATCGCGGATCGGT
>CAXAVQ010000076.1:0-9383 GCA_963971985.1 uncultured bacterium | reverse complement strand
AGCACCTCGACGACCTCGCCGCCCTCGCCGAGCCACTCGCCGACCTCGGTCGCCTTCGTGATGACCTGTCCCGCGAACGGGGCCTTCACCTGAGTGTCAGCGATCCGCTTGCGGATCCTCGCGACATCCGATTCCGCGGCGGCGAGATCGGCCTGCGCGACCGCGAGGCGCGCGTTCTCGGCGTCGAGGCGGGCCCTCGCGTCCTCGAGTTCGCGTACCGTCGCGCCCTGCGACTCGGAGAGCAGCGTGAGCCGCTCGACGTCGAACTCCGCCAGCCGGCTCGACGCCCGACGCTCATCGACCATCGCCTCGTTCGCACGCTGCTCGGCAAGAGCACGCACCAGATCGATCTCCAGCAGCTCGCTGTCTAGCCGGGCGATGACCGCCCCGCGTTCGACCTCGTCGCCGACATCGACCAGCATCTCGATCACCTGCCCCGCCACCTGCGTCGCGACACGCGAGCGGGCCGACGCACGCAGATCACCCGTCACGCTCCGGCGCTGCTCGACGTCCATCATCTTCAGCGGCTCGACGCGGACACGCGCCGGGGGCGGCCCCTGCGCGATCGCCGGACCGGCCAGACCAAGCATCGCGAGCGCAACGAACGCGAAACTGCGCACCGAAACACGGCGCGTACGACCTTCATTCAGCCTTGTCATGTTCTGTCTCCCGCGCCCCGGTGACCGACGCCACGGCCTCAGCCGCCGCGTCGTTCGCACCTTCGCTCTTCGCCTTCTTGGTTCGTTCATCGATCTCGCGCTCGAACCGCGCGAGGTTCACGATCAGCCGGTCCACCATCCCTTGGAGGACCTGGCGTTCTTCATCCGAAAACCCGTCGAGAAAACGCGAGACAAACGCCTGCCCCGCGCACTCAGTCGACTCATCAATCTGTTTCGCCTTCTCGGTCAGCCGGACGAACACGCTCCGCCCCTTGCCCGGCTGTGTGAACCGCTCGACCAGCCCTTCCTCCTCCATGGAGGACACCATGCGACTGACGTTCTGCACCGACAGCAACGCATCGTTGGAGAGTTCGGTCAGCGTCGGCGGCTCGTTGTAGTCCTTCAGCGCGCCGAGCATCATCCAGCGCGTCCCCGTCAACCCGTGCTGCGCGACCAGCCGGTCGCCCATCCGGATCATCAGGTTGTTGAGCGTGAAGATCTCCTGCACCAGCGGGGCCATGTCCCACCGGCGGATCACGACATCGCCCGAAGGGTCTGAGATGACGCTCCGGGTCGACGGTCCACAGTGATTGAACGAATGTTCTTCTGCCATCGCGGGCGAAGCCTAGCCCTCGCCCGCCGCCGAGTCAACTTGTTGAATCACTAAGGATTATCCCGTCGTGACGGGGTATTCTGAGCGATTCAGGCGCTTTCTTTCCGCTTCACGCGGAGCTTGGCCAGCGCGGTCGGGTTCTGCACCGCGTTCGCGTCGATCACGAACTCGGCCCCCTCGTCGGCGTGGTCGGGCAGGTCGTAAAGCAGGTCGAGCATCAACTCTTCCATGACCCCTCGCAGGCCGCGAGCACCGGTCTTGCGGGCCATCGCCTTGTCGGCGATCGCCTCCAGAGCGTCGGTGGTGAAGGTCAGTTTCACGCCCTCCAGTGAGAACATGTACTCAAACTGTCGAGCGATCGCGTTCTTCGGCTCGGTCAGCACGGTGATCATCGCCTCACGGGTCAACGGCATGAGCGGGCACACGACCGGCAGTCGCCCCACCAGTTCGGGGATCATGCCGTACTCGATCACGTCCTCGGGCGTGACCTGCGCCAGCACCTCGCCGAGCTCCTTCATGCTGTCCGAACTGGTCGGCTCAGCGCTGAATCCGATCCGGCGCTTGCCGATCCGGCGACGGATGATCTCGTCGAGCCCGACGAACGAACCGCCGCAGATGAACAGCACGTGCGTGGTGTCCATCTGGATGTACTGCTGCTCGGGGTGTTTGCGCCCGCCCTGGGGCGGCACGTTCGCGATCGTGCCCTCGAGCATCTTGAGCAGCGACTGCTGCACACCCTCGCCAGACACGTCGCGCGTGATCGAGACGTTGTTCGACGTCTTGCCGATCTTGTCGATCTCGTCGATGTAGATGATGCCGCGCTGGGCCGCCTCGAGCTCGTAGTCCGCCGCCTGCAGCAGCTTCAGCAGCAGGTTCTCGACGTCCTCGCCAACGTAGCCGGCCTCGGTCAGCGTCGTCGCGTCCGCGATGGCGAACGGCACGTTCAGCACGCGGGCCAGGGTCTTGGCCAGCAGCGTCTTGCCCGAACCGGTCGGGCCGACCAGCAGGATGTTGCTCTTCTCGGGCTCGACCGGGGCGTCCTCGTTCTCGAGGTGCATCAGGCGCTTGTAGTGCTGCACCGTCGCGACCGCGAGGGCCTTCTTGGCCTGCTCCTGGCCGATGATGTACTGGTCCAGGAATTCCTTGACCTGACGGGGAGCCGGGATCTCACCAAACGAGTGCTTGCTCGCGGCGACCCGACGCTTCTCCTGTTTGAAGATGTTCTGGCACAGGTCCACGCAGTTGCAGCAGATGTACACATCGTTGGGGCCTTCAACCATCGCCCCGACCTCACGAGAGGTCTTGCCGCAGAACGAGCACGTGGTCACCTTGCGACCACGGAACGAACCGCCACCGGCCTCGCCGGAGCCGTTGCCGGGCCCCTCGCCGTCGCCGCCGTTGCCAGAGCCTGATCCACCGCTGCGGTTCTTCGCCATCCCGTCCTCACAAATGCTCGAGAAACAAACGCACGCTCTCTAGTCGACTCGGACCGAACCGAGCGCATGCTCAGTACGAGTGTATCGACCTTCTACGCACGGATCTCGAAAGCAGATCGCCACGACAGCATGATTTCCGACCAAAACCGCTTTCTGCACGGATAAAGCGTGCGGACCGTCACAGACCCAACCATTCCCCACCGACTCTTCACAACCCTTGCCCGGCCTACGACGACGGTCCGTCGTCATCGCCCCCCGCACCCGCGTCCCCTGCTGCATCCGGGGGGTTCGAGCCCGCCTCGAAGCCGGGGAGCGGCTGGCCGGTCAGGTCGAATCCGGGACGGGCCCGGAGTTCACCATCGACGATCCGGCCCTGCACCCGGGTCCGCTCGGTCGGCGCGTCACCGACTTTCCCCCCGAGTTGCCCGATCACCATCGCCTTGGCCCGCTCGAACTCCTCTTCCGAGAGACGCCCGTCAGCCTTCATCTGACGCAGGTCCGCGAGGCTGAGCCCGAGCGCCGGACGGTCCGAATCGTCGCCGTGAGCACGCTTGCGCACCATCACCACGAGCAACCCGCCCAGCACCACCACGACGAGCAGCACCGTCACCCACACCCACACTTCGCCGATGTTCCCACGGCTTTGAGCGAGCAGAATGTGGCGGCACTCCATCATCAACCCCCATCGTAGCGTCGGCATCCCGCGCACGAAAAAGCCGGCCCGAAGGCCGGCTCTGTTCCGATCAGTCCTGCGGAGCGATCACTCGCTCTTGTCGGCGTCGATCTCCGAGACACCCTCGGTCTTGGCGAAGTGCTTGTTGTAGGCCTCGAGATCCAGTTCCTCGACCTTGGCCTTGTTCAGGATCGTGTCCATCGCCTTGTGCTCGCGCACCTGCTGGGCCAGCGTGTTGATCTGGTTCGACCGGATCAGGCGCTGACGCAGCTCGTCGGGACGCTCGCCGCGCTCGGCCGCCATCTGGGCGATCCGGCCGTACACCTCTTCCTCGGTGACCTGCACGTCCATGTCCTGGGCGACCTTGTTCAGGATGAAGAACAGCTTCAGTTCCCGCTGGGCGACTTCCTTCGAGCTCGAGCGCATCTCCGCGACGCGCTCCTCGATGGTGTTCTCGTCCATCCCGCGATACTGCATCTCCATCTGCGCCCGCTGGATGTTCCGCGACGCCTGGCCCTCGGTCAGCTTCTCGGGAAGCTCGAACTCGATGTTGTCCAGCAGGTGACGCGCGATCTGCTGACGCATCGCCGTCTGCTGCTCCACCATCACCCGCTGCTCGAGACGCATCTTCAGCGACTGCTTGAGCTGGTCGATGTCCTCGAAGCCGAAGTTCTTGACCAGGTCCTCCTCGGACGCCGGGATGATCCGCTGCACCTGCTCGACGGTGAAGTTGATCTCCACCGGCTTGCCGCGGACCGCGACGCGCTCGTGGTTCTCCGGGCCGACCGCCTTCACGGTCAGCTCATCGCCGGCCTTCGGCTTGCCGATCTGCTTGCCGAAGTCGTCGACCTTCACGCCGAGGATCAGGCCGCTCCCGTCCTTCTCCTTCGGCACCTGAATGACCGCGCCGGGCAGGTCGAGCACGACCTCGCCCTTGTCGTCCTTCAGCACGCCGTGGCCGATGCAGTAGTCGCCCAGTTCCGCCTTGTCCTGCGGCTCCAGGCTGCCCTCGTTGTTCTTCACGCGCTCGAGCTGGTCTTCGACGCGAGCGTCGGTGACCTCGATCAGCGGCTTCTTCACCTCGATGCCGTCGAGCTCGGGCAGTTCGAACTCCGGAGCCACCTCGACCTGCAGTTCCACTTTCACCGGCTGGCCGGCCTCGACCTCCAGGTCCTTCATCGCCGAGCCGTCCGGCTCGCCGATCACCCGAAGCTTGTTCTCCTCGATCGCCTCGGCGTAGGCCGACGACACGAGCTGGTTCCGCGCCTCGGACTCGATGACGGTCCCGAACTTCTTCTGGATCAGCCGCTTCGGCGCGCGCCCGGGGCGGAACCCCGGCAGCTGCGCTTCCATCGACACCATCGCGAGCGAGGACTCCATCTGCTCGCTGACCTTCTCGGCCGGGATGGTGATCGTGATCTTCTTCAGGCAGGGGCCGATGTCCTCGATTTTGACGTCGTTCGTCGTTTCGGTCTGTGCCATGTCCGGCAACCTTCCTACAGGCCTCCCCGTTCGAACAGCCGCATCGACCGCCCGATCGGTTCCGGGGTCCAGACCGACTCACGCGAGCCGATCCCCGCCCAGAGGCCGGAGAGCCAATGTAGCACAATCCCGGGCGAACCTGAATCCGAACGCACCGCGCCGGAACCCGTCTGATCACCCCAAACCCATCAACGAGTGGGGCAGCCACAACGCCCGCTGCGAGGTGCCCACCGAGTTGATGATCGTCGACCTGTTCATCCACCACTCGCTGACGTTCGCGCTCCCGCCCGAAACGCGGCTGCTGAGCAACGTCGATTCGCCGCTCCAGCCCCTCGAAGCCCGGCGACTGCCTCTGCACGAAAAACTCAAAGACCTCGGGCGGGGCGCCGTCCCCGCACCGACCCCCGAAGTCCCCCGCTACCGGGCGCTCGTGGACACGGTGCTCGACCGCTTCGGCCTCCCGCTCACCGACTTCCACGGTTACCGCATGAAGATCGCCTACCCGGCCTACCCGAGCCTCCTGCAGCTGCGCTACCGGCTGCCAGACGAGCCGATCGGCTGATTTGGCCAAACGCGGATTACGGATTCTTCAGGAACATCACACCGCCGATTCACCTCTCTGCCCCAAGGTGAAGGGTGTTGTTCGCGGTTTGCCCTCCCCCATAACGAGAGCGGTCTGCCGTGATCGGACGGGCGCAGGAATCGCCCAGTGCTGGAGCTTGCGCCATCGCGTCCGGACTCGACTTCACCGGAAGGAATATGTATGCAAACCGTTACACACGATCTGCTCGATAAACTTGCCAACTTCAAAGATAGTCCGATCGTCTCCATACATATCCCAACCCATCGCGCCGGGCGCGAAACGACCGAGTCCCGCATCCATCTGAAGAACGGCATCGACGAAGCCCGCACGATGCTCTCCCAGCGAGGGCTCAGCGACTCGGAGATCGACCGACGGATGGCTCCGCTCGATGCGCTGACCGACGATCACGAGTACTGGCAGCACCAGCGTGAGGGACTGTCCGTCTTTCAGTACGCCGACCAACACATCGAGGTCTCTCTGCACGAAACGCCCGAGCCGCTGACCCACGTCGGTTCCCACGCGCACGTGACACCGCTCGTCTCGTCGCTCGGCAAGCGATCGCCCTTCGCCGCCCTCGTTGTCAGCGGCAACCGCGTCGATCTGTTCCGTGTCGAGGGAGACCGCATCGAGACGGTCGATGTGCCCGACCTCCCGGACGATTACGAGGACCTCGGCAAGTACATCGACGCCGAGAGCCAGCTCCAGTTCCACACCGGCGCCCCCGAAGCGGGCACACCCCGCTCGCAGAACGCCGTGTTCCACGGTCACGGCGTCGGCACCGAGTCGGAACGCAAAACACGGCTCGCCGAGTTCTCCCGGATGATCGACGAACCGGTCGCCAAGCACCTGCGCAACACCGATCGGTTGCCGCTGGTCGTGCTCGCCGCCGAACCCATGCACACCATCTACCGCGAGAACAGCGAGTACAAAGACATCGTCGACACCGACGCTTCGGGCAACCTCGACCACCTGTCCCAACGACAGATCCTCGACGTCGCCCGCGACGCGTGCAGAAAATCGATGCCCGAACGCGACCCGCAGGTCCTTACGGAGATGAAGGAGCGGCTGGGCTCCGACGGTGTGCTCTACGAACTGGAAGACGTCCTCGAAGCCGCGTCGGACGGCAAGCTCAAGCGCCTCATCGGCGCTTCGGACCGGAGCGTCTGGGGGAAAGCCGATCTCGAAAACGCCCCACGCGCTGTCGACGCACATCCCGAGCGACGGGCCGAAGACGAAGATCTGCACAATTTGGCCTTCGTCACCGCCCACCGAACCGGCGCCGAGGTGTATGCACTGCCCGAAGACGAGATGCCCGACGGTCGCCCGCTGCTGGGCCTGCGTCGCTACTGATCCCGCCGCGCCCGATTGTGGAGACCGTCATGTTCACTCACCGTCTCGGCAACCTGCTCCGGCGGATCTTCGTGTCCAAAGCCGAACGCGCCGAACGGGCTCGGCAAAGCGCCCCGCCACCACCGCGCGAAGCCACTGAACCCGAGATCGACGAAGCCGTCGACGAGTCGTTCCCCGCCAGCGATCCGCCGGCACTCCGACTCGAGAAGGATCGATAGACCCGGAATCTCAGCAAGGAGATCAGCATGCCAGGCAAAGACCCCGGACCGAGCGTCAAGGACAACGAGCAATACGAAGCCCTGCGCGACAAGGGCTACTCAAAGGAAAAGGCCGCCCGGATCGCCAACACCAATCGAGAGAAGGCCGGCAAGCGGGGCGGCAAGGCCCCCTCCTACGAGGAATGGACCGTCGACGAACTCCGCGACAGAGCGTCCGAACTCGATATCGACGGACGCTCCAAGATGGACAAGGACGAACTGATCGAGGCGATGCGCAATCGCTAGTTCTCAGATGCCAGACCGGCCACTATTCTCGGTTTTCCTGCTCAATGGACACAGACAACGCGTCAGCCGTAGACGAAACCGGAGCCTTCCGAAGGCTCCGGGATCAGCGCACCGAAGCCACCGGCAGAATTCCGCCTGAGCCCGATACGGGCGAGCGTTCTGTAGAACAGCGACCGGTAGAACGACGGCTTTGAGAGCCGGATTGGTGCACGCGTACCGGTCAGGGGCTGCACGGAGATGCGGATGCCTGCATCCTGCCACCTTCGCAACACATGGATCAGGTCTTCAGGCAATTGTTGATCGCTTTTCTGAACAACGCATACGAAATGGATGTCGGCTGCGAGCAGGAAACGCGCGGACGGGTAGTCCTGTGGCAGCGTGATCCACCGGTTATCGAATGTCCCGTGGGCCGTGGGTTTCTTCGGCATCCTTTGCGAGTCCAGCATGAACGCCGGAGGCGCATCCTTCGCGATCGACGACGTGAGCAACTCGGGCGCTCCGGCCCTGAGCGCCCTTGCGACTACACCGGTGTCGACGGCGGACCGCTTCGCAGACGATGGGGGTGCGCCGTTGAAGAGCGGTACCGGGCGGTACCCCAGGCGACTCAGTTCTATCGCGGCCGCCACCGACTCTGCGCCGGGCAGATCGATCACCCAAGCAGTGTTTCGCTCCTCGGAAGCCGATCGCGGGAGCCACGCGTCACCCAGTCCCACAGCATCCGGCGCAGAATCATCCGAATCGCGTTCCGGAGGCAGGTTCGCGAAGACAACCGGCTTGGCCCACTGACTCCAGATGGAGTCCTCCGGTGCCCACGCCGCGTACACGTCCCACTTCGTGAGTCTCATGCCCGGACGACCTCCGCGGCGGGGGGTTCAGTATCAACCGACAGCGGGCGGTCCTGACGATCCGCCTCGACAAGAACGGCAAGATCCTGAGCATACATATCGACCCAT
The DNA here is from genome assembly GCA_963971985.1 of uncultured bacterium. Taxonomy (GTDB): domain Bacteria; phylum Planctomycetota; class Phycisphaerae; order Phycisphaerales; family UBA1924; genus JANSXG01. The sequence goes on along the minus strand of CAXAVQ010000076.1, from coordinate 1,131 downwards.
GGGCCGGTCGCACGACGGCCGTACACACCGCAGGCCGACCCATCGATCACGAACACCCCGAGGCAGACTTGCGAAGCACCTTCCGCCGACGCTTCGGCGTCATCGAGCCGGAACCGCTGCTGACTGACCCATCGGCTCCGACGGCCAACAAGCCGAAGGCATCGGTCCCGTTGAAGCTGGCGCAGACTTTTCTCGTGGTCCCCGGTGTCCGTTCGCCTCTCGGACTCGACGGGGCCCTGGCCAGGCATCACGATGCCCGCTCCCACGCGCCCCAACGTCGGTTTGTAGACGTACTCTTGGGTCAACGGACGCAACACAGAGCCGACGTCCTTGTGGTCCGGGCAAACAAGTTTCCACGTTGGCAGCGCAGCCGTGAGATCGTCCCAGAGCAGTCCCCATCGCTTGCTTTGTGAAAGGATGGCGCCCGCCGGGTTCGTCTGCGGTATTGAGGCGTCTTCGAAGTAACTCCGCCACCCCGACCGGTGCCCGAGCATCGGCAGCCATTCCGCGGGAAAGAACCGCATGATGTGAGACGGCCTCGGGAGCGCATGCCCCGTCCGCGAGCGGGCGAAAACGACCTCCGGGCCGACAAGCTGCGCGTCCGTTCCGCTGGCTCGAAAAACTTTCGCGAGATAGTGCATCACCTGCGCATCGTCCGAGTACGCCGTCGCGTGGACCAACGCGACCGGCTCCGAACCTTCACCGTGACGTCGGATCGCTTCGACCAGAATCGCGGTCGGGTCTCCGGGCGGTCGGGCGCCCGATTCCGCCAACGCGGCGAACCGGCGAGAAAACTCGCTCGCCTCGATATAGCCGCCCGGCACGTCGCTGTTGACCTCGCTCACCTTCCAGCCGTCGGACGTCCAATGAAAGTCGTACCGTGAGACGCGAGGCCCTCTCGCCCGAGGCCCGTGTCGGATCAGCTGCTTGGTGATCGCTCGCGGCAACGCGAGTTCCCGGATGAGGTCCGGACGCGTGGCGATCTCGGATTCCGCAACTAGCATCTCCCGATCAAGTCGCTCCGCCAGATCCGCGAGCTCAAGCCATGTGGACCGGCTCACATACAACGCCCGATCGCAAAGGGTTTCCTGATCCCCCACCCTCGGGTCCCACTTCAACCCTTCGATGGCC
>CAXAVQ010000075.1:0-9491 GCA_963971985.1 uncultured bacterium | reverse complement strand
ATTCGACTGAAGCCGAGCGACAGGCTTCGGGCGATCGTGGAGATCAGCAAGGTCTTGGCGAGACCGGGGACGCCGACGACCAGGGCGTGCCCGCCGCAGAAGAGCGTCATGAGCATGAGGTCGACGACCTCGTCCTGACCGACCACGACCTTGGCGATCTCTGCCCGGAGCTTGGCGTGGGCGTCTTTGACCTGCTCGATGGCCTGCTCGGGCTCGGTGGCCTGGATGGCGGGTTGCGAAGCGAGCGGATCGGGCATGGCGAGGCCTCTCTCGGGCTGGGAGTCGTTTGGGGGCACGTCCGATCGAACGGAGACGCCTTCCGGATCATACCGGTCCCGATCGACGCGGTTGTCGGGCCCGACAGTCTCTCCACGGGCCAGAACCGGCCATACGATCGGTCGATGCCCGAACTCCCGGAGGTCGAACAGGTCCGCAGATCAATCGCGAAGCGAGCGGTCGGGTGCCGAGTCGTCGGCGTCACCGTACATCGGCGAGATGTGGTCACGGGTCCGGAAGATCCTGTCGGCGGCTGGAGCCGGGCCCCGGCCGACCGTCGCGATGCCCCCAAGCCTCGCGTGGACAAGCGCCTCCTGCTCGAGGGGAGCGCGATCGAGGAAATCGGTCGTCGTGGCAAGCAACTGGCGATCTTCGGCGACCGGGCGGCGACGGGGATACACCTCGGGATGACCGGGCAATTGCTGTTTCGGGCTCCCGGTGAGCGTCTGCGCAAGTCGGACCACGTTCACGTGACATGGCGACTGGGGACTCCGGGTGGTGTGGCGGTTGGGCGCCTGGTGTTTCGGGATCCGCGACGGTTCGGCTCGGTTTCCGCCCATGAGAGCCGCGAGGAGCTGGTTCAAACCCGCTGGGACGCGCTCGGACCGGATGCGTTGACCGTGTCGGCCCCGACCCTCATCGAGCGGCTTCGGCCTCGACGGAATTCGAGCGGTCCGGTTCGCAATGTGAAATCGGCCCTGCTGGATCAGGCGACGTTGGCCGGGGTGGGGAATATCTACGCCGACGAATCGCTGTTCCGGGCCGGGATTCGGCCTGGACGTCGTGTGGACCGGCTGACCGACAACGAGATCGCCCTGCTCGCGTGTTCGATCCGGGAGGTGCTTCAGGAGGCCGTGGCATCCGGTGGCTCGACGCTCCGGGACTACGTGGACGGGGAAGGATCATCGGGCTCGTTCCAGTTCAGCCACCGGGTGTACGGGCGCACGGGCCAGATGTGCATAACGTGTGGGGAGACACTGGTCGGTGACGTGGTCGCGCAGCGTACGACGGTGTGGTGCCCCCGGTGCCAAGGTTAAGCCCGTATGAAACCCGTCTGAAGGCGATGACTTATGCACAATCTCGCGCGTCACAGATCCGGGTCGGTGTGCGGCCGATCGGTGGGTCCCGATCCACGCACAACAGTCGGGTCTGATGGTCTGGTCTTCCTGACCCCTTTTGATTTATTTCTCTTCTCCGTCCCTCTCTTGTGCCTGTCGGTTCGTGGATAGCCCCGGTGGGAACACCGTAAGCCGCTGAAGACAAGAGGTTTATCGTTTTTCCACAAGATCGCACAACCTGTCGCCTGATTGTCGGCGGGTGTCGGTGCTGTCGGACGGATTGTCGGCGGGCTGAGGGGTCGCGAGGGGCGTGGTGTCGAGAGGCACAGGCATGCGCCCGTTTGCGGCGCGTTGCACACACCTTTTCCACAAATCGCGCGACAGGGCCTGGGTTTGCCCCATCTTCACAGGGGCAGCATGGGAATGTGCGTCGGAGAGCGCGAAATGGAAATGTGGATAAGCGGAGGAAATCGTTTGAATCCTCCGGGCTGATCGAGATTGTCGGCGGGGGACGCGTCAGGCGCCGGCGGCGAAGTGGCGCTCGAGCGAGTCGATCACCCGATCGAGTTCGGTGTCGAGGTCGCGCTGCTTCTCGATGGTCTTCACGGCGTGCATGACGGTGGTGTGGTCGCGACCGCCGAAATAGCCGCCGATCTCCTCGAGCGAGTAGCGAGTGTGTCGACGGGCGAGGTACATGCAGACCTGACGGGGGCGGGCGATCGACTTCTGGCGTCGCTTGGACTGCAGGTCAGTGAGTTTGACGCCGTAGTGGTTGACGACGGCGTCGATGATGCCCGTGATGGTCACCTCGGGCTTGACCTCGGCGATCGAGCCCTCGAGGGCGATTCGGGCCAGATCGGTGTCCACGGGACGCCGGTCGGCCAGGTGCTGCATCTGGACGCGGGTGATGGCGCCCTCGATTTCCCTGATGTTGGTCGTGATTTTGCCGGCGATGTAGCAGGCGACCGACTCGTCGAGGGTGAGGCCCCGGATCATGGCCTTGCGTTTGGCGATTTGGACCCGGGTCTCGTACGAGGGTGGCTTGATGTCCACGACTAGCCCGGACTGGAAGCGGCTGACCAGGCGTGCTTCGAGGTGGGGGATCTCGTTGGGCGCGGCATCGGACGAGAGGATGATCTGTCGCCCGTTCTGGTACAGGGCGTTGAAGGTGTGGAAGAATTCTTCCTGGGTCCGCTCGCGCTCGGCGAGGAAGTGGATGTCGTCGATGACGAGGACGTCCACATCGCGGAAGCGGTGGCGGAAATCGATCATCTGGTTGGCTTCGACGGCCTGAAAGAACTCGGTCGAAAACGCCTCGCAGGACACGTAGTGGATTCTCGGTGTCCGCTCGCGATCGAGCATGCGCAGGCAGATCGCCTGGAGCAGGTGGCTCTTGCCGAGGCCCACCCCGCCGTGGATAAACAGCGGGTTGTACGCGGCACCGGGTGCTTCTGCGACGGCCTTCGAAGCGGCGAGGGCCAGGCGGTTCTCGGGGCCCTCGACGAAGTTTTCGAACGATGAATCCGGGTTGATGACCAGGGAATCGCGATAGGGAGCCTGGGAGTTGGACTCGCGGAGCGAGGCGCGATGGACCGGTCGCGGCTGGCGTGTCGCGCTGGGGGGCATGACATCGGAGGCGTCGAGCGACTGGGTGCTCGCGCCGGCGGAGCCGTTCATCGAGCTGAGCGGTCGTCCGGGGGTCGATTGCTCGGGCTCTTCGTCGGGTCCGAGGAATCGAACCGAAAGCAACCGGCCGGTGACGGACTGGAGAGCCTCGGAGAAGTCTTCCGCGCAGTTGCGCTGCAGGTAGCGGTTGTGGATGTCGGAGGTTGTGCGAACGCTGAGCACCCCGCCGTGGGTGCCGAGGGGCTGGAGATCGTTGAACCACTGACGGCACTTGTCCGGGTGGTGCGCGGTCATGTAGCCGAGCACATCCGTCCAGACCGTGTGGTCGGGGTTGGTCATCGAACAGCGCCTTTCACGGGCCGGTCGGGGCCCGGTGAAGCGGTGAGGTCAGCATCCACATTTCCGTCGGTCCCTTGGTGCGCGATGCGTCGGCGAACTTCACGGTTGCAACACCGGGCCGAAGCGCGTTGTGGGACTTTGGGAAATCCACCAGTGCCGAGCGCGAGCGCTCGGGACCGCGAAAACTACAAACGCGCGACGCGCGCTGTCAACAGGCGCGATTGGCATTCGCGTTGATGCCGCGAAAAACAGTGTGTTTTGGTCAGCCCGTGCGCGCGTGTTCGAGTTTCTCGGCTTCGGCGACCTGTTGCTCGTAGCGCACGCGGTTCGCGCGGAAGTCCATCAAAAATTCGACCTTCTCTGCGAGTTCCGGCTTGACAGCCTGCCGAAGTTGCTTTCGGGCCTGCGCGATGTTGGAACGTCGCGACAGATGGATGAGGACCAACTTCTGGCATTCAAGCACCGGGAGCCACTCGATGATGTGGTTCAGGTGCAGGTGTTTCCCTATCCTCGCGCGATCGCCGTGGTCGGGCTCGACGAAGGTGCATTCGGCGATCACGATCTGTGACTTGCGCACATCCTCGCGCAGCATGGCGGTGCCGGGCGCGGTGTCGCTGAGGTACGACACGAGCGGCACCTCCAGCGTGCGCGTGATCTGTTCGCCGCGATCCTTGAGTTCCCTCAGTTTCTCCTGAGGCAGGCCGACGAGGTCTTCACGGAGTTTGGAGCGCTTCTCGACGATGCAGTACCCGGAAGCGGGGGAGGTGTGCTCCAGGTCGAAGATGCGCAGGTGGGTGTTGTTCTTGATCTCGATGGATTCATCGGGGTCGAGCGCGATGAGCTCGTAGGGCATTTTCTGGCCCTCGAGGTCGCGATAGCCCTTGAGCATCGTCTCGATCGCCGGTGCGATGGCGGTCGAGCACACGATGGTGCCGGGTCCCATGCCCTGGAAGTTGCGCTGGCTGCACCAATAGGCGAGCCCGCCGATGTGATCCATGTGTCCGTGTGAGATGGCCAGGTACTTCGAGGCGAGCGATGCCCTCGGGCAGTTGCCGATGTCGAAGCAGATATCGAGTTCGGGCACCATGACGCAGGTCTGTTCGCCGGCGACGGAGGTGCCCTGGACGCGGAAGGGCGGGATGAGCAGGAATCCGAGTCCGCTTTCGCGGGGCGGGGGCTTGGGAAGCATCGGGAAACTCCATGCATCGGGCTTTCGCCCGGCGCGGGGGTCGGTGTCTGGCGGCGCCGTGTGCCGCAGGCGATCATGCTAACGCGGAACGGTTCGTCGAGCGCGACGCATCGCCAGCGGCGGTGCCGGCGGCTATTCTCGGGTTCGATGTCGAACGAAACGAGCCAACCTGCATCCGGTAAATCACCATTGAGCGCGGACGAGGTCCGGCGGATCGCTCGCCTGGCGCGACTCAATCCGACCGAAGAGCAGGTCGAGCGGTACCGGCGGGAACTCAGTGACGTCCTGGCCTGGGCCTCGGCTCTTGAGGAAGTGGACGCCGAGGGCTTGCGCCCTATGGCGGCCCCGGCGGACGCGGAAAGCCATCCCCACGTGCGACTCGACCCGGATGTGCCCGGACCGATGCTCGACCGTTCCGTGATCGATGAGATCGGGCCGTCGGTGGACGGTGGCTTCTTCGTCGTGCCGAAGGTGTTCGGCGACGGGGGAGCGTGACCGTGGGAGAGCGTCCGCTGCATGAGTGGTCGGCAATGGAGATCGCGCGAGCGGTGTCTTCCGGGAATCGTCGTGCGACCGAGGTGGTCGAAGCGTGCCTCAGCCAGATCGATACGCACAACCCGCGTCTGAACGCTCTGCGCGCGGTGTATCGGGAAACGGCACGCGAGCGCGCGAGGGCCTTGGACAAACGCCTCGGTGCGGGAGAGTCGGTCGGTCGGCTCGCCGGTGTGCCGGTGGTGATCAAAGACAACCTGTGCCTGCGCTCGGATTATGGTCAAGACGATGAAGCGCCGACGACCACGTGCGGTTCGCGGATGCTGGAGCACTACCGCTCGCCGTACACGGCGACGGCGGTGCAGCGGCTGCTCGATGAGGACGCGATCATCGTGGGCACCGCGAACATGGATGAGTTCGGCATGGGCTCTTCCGGCGAGCATTGTCACTTCGGCGTGACGCGGAACCCGTTCGATGAGGAGCGCGTGCCGGGCGGGAGCAGCAGCGGGTGCGCCGCGGCGCTCGCGTCGGGCATGGTGCCGCTTGCGCTCGGGAGCGATACGGGCGGGAGCGTTCGCCAGCCGGCGGCGTTGACGGGTACGGTCGGGTTCAAGCCGAGCTACGGTCGCGTGTCGCGCTGGGGGTTGATCGCGTACGCGAGTTCGCTGGACTGCGTGGGGCCGATGGCTCGGACGGTGGAGGACGCCGCGCTGGCTCTGGAGGTGATCAGCGGCGCGGATGCGCTGGACTCGACCTGTTCCACCCGGCGTGCCGAGTCGGTCGTCGAGTCGATCGATCTGGAACTGGACGGCCTGCGCATCGGTGTGCCGGTGCAGGCGCGCGATGAGGCGAACGATCCTTCGGTCAATGAGGCGCTGGATCGCTCGATCGAGTCGTTCCGGTCGATCGGAGCCGAGGTGATTGATGTCGAGTTCAAGCACGTTCACCAGTCGGTGCCGGCGTACTACATCGTCGCCCCTGCGGAGGCGAGCTCGAACCTCGCCCGCTACGACGGGGTGCGCTACGGGCACCGGGCGTCTATCGATACGGTGTCGAGCATCGAGGAACTCATGTCGCGATCGCGCAGCGAGGGTTTCGGCCCGGAGGTGCAGCGCCGGATCATGCTCGGGACGCACACGCTTTCTTCGGGGTATTACGACGCGTACTACAGCCGCGCGATGAAGATGCGCCGACTGGTGCAGCAGGAGTTCGCGACGCTGTTCGCGACCGATCCCGGGCCGGGCTGTCACGCGGTGCTGATGCCGACGACGACCGGTCCGGCGTTCCGTATCGGTGAGAAGATGGATGACCCGGCGATGATGTATCGCGAAGACCTGTACACCGTCGCGGCGAACCTGGCCGGTCTGCCGGCGATCAGCGTGCCCGCAGGGACTGCGGGGGTCGAGGGCAAGCGCTTGCCGATCGGGGTGCAGTTGATCGGTCCTGCGTTCGAGGATGCGCGCCTGCTGCGGATCGCGCGTCGCCTCGAAGTCCAACTCGCGGAGTGATCGGTCAGTCCTCGTCGGTGTTGAGCTTGATGAACTGGGCGTAGAGGTCCTTGTACGGCCCGCCCCGTTCGATCAGTTCGTCGTGCGTACCCTGCTCGACGATCTCGCCGTGGTCGAGCACGACGATGCGGTCGGCGTTTTTCACGGTGCTGAGGCGGTGCGCGACGACGATCGACGTGCGCTCGGCCATGAGGCGCTCGAGGGCCTTCTGGATGCGGTACTCGGTGAAGGTGTCGACGGCAGAGGTCGCTTCGTCGAGGATCAGGATGCGCGGGCGTGCGATCATGGCGCGGGCAAAGCAGACGAGTTGGCGCTGGCCGAGACTGAGGTTGGTTCCTCGCTCACCGACTTCGGTCTCGAGGCCATTCGGCAGTGATTCGAGGATGTCGAGGCAGTCGAGGTCGGCGCAGGCGCCGCGGACCTCGTCGTCGGTGGCGTCGGGCCTGCCGAAGCGGATGTTGTCGGCGACGGTGCCGGCGAACAGAAAGTTGTCCTGCGGCACAAGGCCGAGGATGGAGCGGAGCGACTCGAGCGTGATCTTCTCGATGGGCGTGCCGTCGATGCGGACGGCGCCGCCGGTGCGGTCGTAGAAACGCGAGATGAGGTTCACGACCGTGGTCTTGCCCGCACCGGTGTGCCCGACGAGCGCGACGGTCTCGCCCGGCTTGGCCTCAAAGGAGATGCCCCGGAGCACCTGACTGTCGGCGTTGTAGGCGAAGCGGGTGTTCTCGAATTCGATGCGGGCGCCGCGATCTGACTGCGGGAGCGGTTCGGCGTCCGGCCCGTCCACGACGTTCGGCTTGTTGTCGAGCAGTCTGAAGATGCGCTCGCCGCCGGCCATGGCCTGGAGGGTGGTGTTGTAGAGCTCGGCGAGGATGACGACGGAGATGAAGAACACGCCGCTGAAGAAGAGGAAGCCGAGCATGTCCGAGATGGTCATCGCGCCGGATTCGATGCGGTACGCGCCGACGACGAGCACGATGACCGCGGTGATCTGGGCGGCGAGGTCAAACAGCGGGATATAGAGCCCGTGCTCCCGAGCGGCGAACATGTTGACGCGCCGGTGCTTGTCGAGCAGCGATACGAACATGCGCTCGTTCTCGGGTTCTCGTGCGAAGGCCTGGGTGACTCGGATGCCGCTGACGGTCTCGGCGAGGTTCGAGGTGATGCGGCTGAACGACTCCTGCACGCGCCGGTAGGCCTCGCCCATCCGCCGGCGGAAGTGGTTGTTGATGAAGTAGAGCATCGGCGCGAGGATCGAGATGACCAGCGCCAGCACCCAGTCGTACCAGATCATCGCGGCGAAGCAGCCGACGATCTCGAGGCCGTGGATGAGCACGCGTGGGATAATCTGCGCGACGGCGTTTCGCACGGCGTTCACATCGCTCGTGCCTCGAGACAGGATGCGCCCGAGTTTCGTGCGATCGAAGTAGCTGATGTCGATGCGGTGCAGGTGGGCGAAGATGTCGTGGCGCAGATCGAAGATGACGCGCTCGGCGAGTTTGTTCACCGCGATGATGCGGATCGCCATCACGATGTAGTAGGCCACGGCGAGCCCGGCGATGAGGCTGGCCCCGAGGATGATGCCGTCGACGGGTTCTCGCCCGGTGAGGTCGCGCCAGAGCTGCGGCTGGTCGATGGTGTAGCGGATGGTCTCGGTGAGCACGTAGGGCACGCCGAGCGTGACGAACGCGAGGAGCACCGCGTAGATCGCGATCGCGGTCTGCAGTCCCGGGTAGCGCAGCATGTACTTCAGCAGGCGGCGGGTGATCTCCCAGTCGATCGGGCGGTATTTCTCCCCCTGCTGCTCGGCGACCGTCGGCGCGGCGACGAGGCTCTTGGCGGCTTCGCGGCTGTCGAGGCGGTGCTCGCTGGCGTCCTTCGGCTCGGGGATGGGATCGGCTCGGTCTTTCATGGGCGACCCCCTTCCGTCGGCTCGGCGTCGGGGTGCTCGTCCATAGCGAGTTGGATCAGCGCTGCCTCGCGGTAGTGGCCCTTCTCGGACATCAGCTCGCGGTGGGTGCCGATGCCGACGACCCGTCCGGCGTCGAGCACAACGATCCGGTCCGCCCGACGGAGCGTGGACAGGCGGTGCGCGACAATGATGGTCGTGCGATCTCGGCGCAGCGGGTCGAGGGCTTTCTGGATACGCGTTTCGGTGATCGGGTCCACCGCGGTGAGGGCGTCGTCGAGGATGAGGATCTTCGGGTCCGAGGCGAGCGCACGGGCGATGGTAAGGCGCTGGCGCTGTCCGCCGGAGAGGTCCATGCCGCGCTCGCCGATGATTGTGTCAAAGCCGCCCTCGAGTTCGTTGATGAAGCCGGTTGCCTGCGCGGCGTCGGTCGCGGCGCGGACGGCATCGTGCTCGAGCTGGACCGGGCCGAAGGCGACGTTGTTGTGGACCGTGTTGGAGAAGAGGAAGGTCTCCTGGAAGACATAGCCGAGGTGACCGCGCAGCGCGTCGAGCGACCACTCGCGGACATCGACGCCGTCGAGCAGCACGCGACCCTCGGTCGGGTCGTGGAAGCGTGCGATGAGGGAGAGCAGCGTCGATTTGCCCGAGCCGGTGCGCCCGACGATGGCGACGGTCTCACCGGGGTGGATGGTGAAACTGACGTTGTCCAGCACCGGGGGGCCGCCGGGGTAGGCGAAGCCCACGTTCTCGAAGGTGATCTCGCCGGTGGGGTGGGCCGAATCGACCGGGGCTCCCGGCTGGTCGATGCGGACTTCCTCGTCGAGGAAGCCGAAGATGCGATCGGCGCCGGCGAAGGCCTCGGGGGCCTGCGCGAAGACGAAGATGATCGTCTCGATCTGGCCGGAGAGTTGCAGGAGCAGGCTCCGAAACACCCACAGCGCGCCGAGGGTGATGCCGACATCGCTCGCGCGGGCGCCACCCGCCGCTGCGGCTGTTTCGGCCGCCTCCTGGTTCTGGAGCACGAGCCAGCCGCCGACGCCGAGCAGCACGGCAGCGGTGAGCATCCCGCCGGCCTGGATCATCGGGAT
>CAXAVQ010000074.1:0-9508 GCA_963971985.1 uncultured bacterium | reverse complement strand
TGGCGGGTTTTTTCGTTTTTGGGGATGAGGGCCGGATCCCGTGAACCCTCGGATGGGCCCGCGCCCTGAACCGTGTGTGGGCGTGTGTGTCCCGCCCCTGTCCCTTGGGCGAATCGCATTCTGGTTCCGGACTCTGCGGAGCGTCGATGGAACCAGAGGCGATCGCCCGCCCGATCGAAGGAGAACCCTGTGCGCGCACTGACTCTGACTACCGCTCTCGCCGCCGTCTCGGCGTCTGTCCTGATCCATGCCTCCGGGACCAGCGTCTCGGCGGCGGAGACCTCCCGGGTCGCCGATGACATCTTGCCGATCCGCCAGATCGTGCTGTACCGCTCCGGCGTCGGCTTCTTCGAACGACGCGGCGAGGTGACCGGCGATGCGACGGTTTCGCTCCGATTCAACACCGAGGATGTGAACGACATCCTCAAGTCGCTCCTGGTGCAGGACCTCGGTGGCGGGTCGATCGGCACCGTGAGTTACACGGCACGCGAGCCGCTGGAGCGACGCCTGGCGGGACTGGAAATCGACGTGCTCACGGTGACCTCGACCTCTGGGCTGCTGCAGCAACTTCGTGGCGCGGAGATCGAGGTCGCCACGATGGGGACGACGATCACGGGCAAGGTGCTGGTGATCGAAAGCCGGATGAGCGTGGTCGAGACGGATGGAGCGGTGGGGCATTTCCAGGAGCCGCACGTGGTGCTGGTCACGAAGGATGGCATCCGCGCGATCGCGGTCTCGGCGATCTCGAGTTTCGAACTGACCGATGAGCGCCTCAACGACGAACTGAACCGGGCGCTGGCGGTGATCGCGTCGTCGCGATCGGAGAACACCAAGGTGATCGACCTGTCGCTCAACGGGCCGGACGGGTCGGGGCGCGAGGTGCGGGCGTCGTACGTGCACGCGACGCCGGTCTGGAAGACCAGCTACCGCATGGTGATTCCAGGGGACGGCGGCGAGCCGTACCTGCAGGGCTGGGCGATCGTCGAGAACACCTCGGATGCGGACTGGGACGGCGTGCAGCTTTCGCTCGCGTCCGGTCAGCCGGTGAGCTTCGTGATGGACCTGTACGAGCCGCTCCGGGTGAATCGGCCTGAGGTGCCGGTCCCGTTCGTGGCGGGGCTGGCGATGCGGGTGTACGAGGGCGGTCGCGCAATGGTCGAGGGCCGGCTGGCTGCGGCACCGGCTCCCTCGGAACGTGCGAGGCGTGGCGCTGGCAGTGGCGGGGGTGGCGACGCGCTGGAGATGGCAGCAACCCTTGATCAAGGCGGTCAGGGGTTCGCCGGTTTCGCCAAGAGCAACTTCCAGAACGGGGCTTCCGGCACCGAGGTCGGCGAGCAGTTCTTCTATCGGGTCGATGCGCCGGTGACGATCGCGCGGCGCACGAGTGCGATGCTCCCGATCATCTCCACCGACCTGAGCGGTGAGCGGGTTTCGATCTTCACGCCCGGCGAGGGTCGCAACCCGATGCGTGGCCTGCGTTTCGAGAACGATTCGGGCTTGCCGCTGCTGCCGGGGCCGATCTCGGTGTACGACGCGGGGGCGTACGCGGGCGATGCGCAGATCGCGCACACGCCGGGCGGGGCCGAGCGCCTGCTGGCGTACGCCCTGGACAGTCAGGTGGAGATCGACAGCGAGCAGAACTACGCGAGCGAGGTGATGTCCTTCGCGCTCAGCGCCAGCGGCCTGGTCGAGCGCCGCACGCGACAGACCTCCACGACGACCTACGCGCTGAACAACATCGACGAGAAGCGCGAGCGGACCGTGCTGATCGAGCACCCGCGCATGGGCGGCGACTGGGAGTACATCGGCGATGTGAAACCTGTCGAACGGACCGATCGGTACGACCGCTTCGAAGTGACGGTTAAAGCCGGTGAGGACGCCGAACTGGTGCTCCGCCAGCAGCGGATCGATCGGACGACCACGGCGCTGACGGCTGCGGACCTGCAGGACCTGCTGATCTACGCCGCGCGTGGCAAGGCGAGCGATGAGGTCGTGGATGCGGTGCGCAAGGCCGGGCAGTTCCAGGCGCAGATCAACACGCTGGAACAGCGCCTGAACGAACTGCGACGCGATGTGCAGTCGATCGAGAGCGATCAGGGACGCATCCGCTCGAACATGGGCAGCATCGATCGCAACAGCGACCTGTACCGTCGCTACATGACGCGACTGAACGAGCAGGAGGACGAACTCGAGCAGCTGCGCAACCGCATCGAGGAGACCGAGCAGTCACTGCTCGAAGCGCGTCGCCAGCTCAGCCAGTACCTGGAGTCGTTGTCGCGCTCGAACCGCTGAAGCAATCGCGTCAGGGCAAGGTGTCATCCAGTTCGCCGGCTCGGATCGCGTCCAGCACGAGCCGGCGATCTGCTTCATTGACGACGCCGTCGCAGGTGAGGTCCAGTTGCTGGGCCTCGGCGGTGTAAAGGTCTTCGACGTTGATTTCGCCGTCTCGGTTCTGGTCCGGGGAGGAGACATCGAGGACCTGGATGCGTGCGAGGGGGTCACCGATGGGGGTCTGCTGCCAGCTCAGGCCGGGAGTGGCGATCCACGCGGCTTCGACGAATGTGTAGCCACTGATGAGCATCGCTCGGGACAGGAACTCCATGTCCGGGATCGAGAAGGTGAACGGCTCGGCGACATGTCCCACAGTGAACGAACCGCCACGGGTGATGAAGTCGAGTACCTGGCCCTGCCCGCCTCGCGGTTGCCCGTCGATGATGCTGTTGCCGTTGAACGATTCGATGCTCAGGAACATCGCGGCGGGGTGGAACCAGTACGTGTCGAGGTAGGTGCCCGAACCCGGAGGGTTTTCACCTTGTCCGTTCAGGTCGTGGTTCTCGCCGTAGGTCGCGAGGACGAGAAGCGGGCGAGCGGGATCGGCCAACTCGGGACCGGTGACAAAGTCGGTGGTCTGATCGAGCTGAACGCTCCAGCCGGCCTGAGCGAGAAAAATACGTGTCCGGGGGTAATCGGAGAGAGACGGGAAACTCGGGGGCAACCCGCCGCCATCGAGCTGGTTCCCGCCGGCGTAGGCGTCGAGGAGGACTTGCGCTTCACACCTGGTCGCGGTGAGATGAGGCGAGCGGGAGAGCAATCTTTCGATCTCATCGACTGCGGAGGTGGTGTCGGTCGGCGCGGCATCGAGGCGGCACGTCAGGTAGATCTCGCCGGGCGTGAGGTCGGTCGCCCACGTCAGCGGTGCGCCGCTCGCGGTCACCGTGTTGAACGCGGCCGCGTTCCTGATGCCCGACCGGTCGAAGTTCATGACCGGCTGCAGGATCGTGTGGTACGGGTTGTCGACGATGCCGAAGTGACGGCTATTGAGCGGCGAGGGGCCGCTGGCTTCAAGGTCCTGCTGGAGCAGCGTCAGTTCCGAGTCGACGCTGGCGAAGGTGGAGTTGATCTGACCGCCGAACTCGTTGGAGCCGTTGATGCGTGCCGGCACGCCGCGGGTCGTGAGGATGACCACGATCTGCTGCGAGATGTCCGGGCCCTCACCCTCGCCGTTGAGGAACGCGCGGATCGGACCTCGGATGCAGTCGAGGTACTGCTGGCGAGTGACCGTCCCGGCGGTGAGGTTGCAGCCGGCGCTGGCGATATCGAAGGTCAAGACCGTCGGGTACTTCTCGAGGTACAGGTCGCGCACGTCGAGGGATTCGGCGACGTCGGAGTTGTAGACGAGCAGGACGTGTTCCGGGCCGAGCTGGTCGCCCGCGTGGAGCGACGGTGCCAGCGCTGCGGTCGCGAAGGCGAGGAGCAGGAACGGCAGGGATGAGAGGCTTCGGGTCATGTGCTCGTGCTTTCGGTCTGGATCGCGGTGCTGGTAGCATCATCGTTCATCGATGCCACCGACTGTCGAGCAACACCCCGATTCGACCGAGCGACTGCCCCTCTGCCGGCTGCGGGTCAAGGCGATCCCGGGAGCCAAAAGGAGCGGTACGTCTGGGCTGATCGGAGATCGGCTCAAGGTGAAGGTGAACGCGCCACCGGAGGATGGCAAGGCGAATCGGGCGATTTGTCGTCTGATTGCCTCTGAACTCGGCCTGAAGCCGGCCCAGGTGAGCGTGGAGGCCGGTGCGACCGACCATGAAAAAACCCTCCGGCTGGAGGGCGTGTCGGTGGCGGAGGTGGTCGGGCGACTCGGGCTCGGGTGACCGCCCGTTCGACTGGCCTCAGGCTGGCGAGGGCAGGGCCCCGCCGAGGTTCTCGTCCTCATCGGTGGCGGGTCGCTTGGAGGAGCCGTCGTTGGACGCCTTGCGACCGGCATCCTTTTTCGACTCCGCTGCGAGCAGGTCGCTGACGCTGGGCTTACCGAGTGCCTCGCCGCGCATCAGGCGATGGACATCGTCCGCCTCGAGGGTTTCATGCTTGAGCAGGGCCTCGGCGACGGCCTCGACCTTTTCCCAGTTGTCGAAGAGCATCTCCTCGGCTTCCTTGAACGCCTCGGCGGCGTAGCGACGGATCTCCTCGTCGATGATGCGCGCGGTCTCGTCGGAGTATTCGCGCTCGATGTACCCCGCCGAATCTTCGCTGGGCGAGTACTTCACGAAGCCGAGCTTCTCGCTCATGCCCCATTCGAGAACCATCGCCTTGGCCATCTGCGTCAGTTGCTTGATGTCCATGGCGGCGCCGGAGGACACATCGTCGGTCTTGCGTTTCTCGGCGATTCGGCCGCCGCAGACGACGCGCATGGTCGCCATGATGTACTTCAGGCCGTAGCCGTAGCGGTCCTTCTCGGGTAGGCTGAACGTCGCGCCCATGGACTGTCCGCGCGGGATGATCGTGACCTTGTGGAGCGGATCGGCGTTCGGGAGCATCGCCTGGAGCACGGCGTGACCGGCTTCGTGGTAGGCGGTCGCGATGCGCTCCTTCTCCTCGATGACGCGGCTCTTCTGCGAGCGACCGTATCGGACCTTGTCGCGGGCCTCTTCGAGGTCGCCGTGTTCGATGAAGTCCTTGTCCTGCAGGGTCGCGATGATCGCGCCCTCGTTCATGATCGCGGCGAGTTCGGCGCCGGAGAACATCGGCGTCGCGCGGGCGATCCGCTCGAGGTTCACGTTCGGTCCGAGCTTCACCTTCTTGGCGTGGACCTTCAGGATCTCGTAGCGACCCTTGACATCGGGCATCGGAACCGACACATGGCGATCGAAGCGCCCGGGGCGGGTGAGCGCCGGGTCGAGCACGTCGGGCCGGTTGGTCGAGGCGATCACGATGACCTGGTCGCTGGTCTCGAAGCCGTCCATCTCGACGAGGATGGCGTTGAGCGTCTGCTCGCGTTCGTCGTTGCCGCCCGAAGACATGCCGCCGCCGCGCTTGCGACCGACCGCGTCTATTTCATCGAGGAAGATGATGCAGGGCGAGTTTTCCTTGGCCTGCTTGAACAGGTCGCGGACGCGGCTCGCACCCACACCGACGAACATCTCGACGAAGTCCGAGCCGGAGATCGTGAAGAACGGTACATCGGCCTCACCGGCGATGGCCTTGGCGAGCAGCGTCTTGCCGCAGCCGGGCTGGCCGGAGAGCAGCACGCCACGCGGCACCCGACCGCCGAGGCGCATGAACTTCTTGGGGTAGCGGAGGAACTCGACGATCTCCTGGAGCTCTTCCTTCGCCTCGGAGATACCCGCGACGTCCTCAAACGTGATGTTGGTCGATTCCTTGGACAGGATGCGATGGCGCGATTTGCCGAAGTTGCCGATCATCCCGCCGCCGCCGGATGCGCTGCGCAGGCCCCGCAGGATGAAGAACCACAAGAGGAGCATGATCACGAAGAAGAACAGCAGGGGGCTGAACAAGATCTGCATCCATAGGCTCGGGCCGCCTTGCTGCTCGAAGTCGATGTTGGCTTCGTTGAGTCGCCGGATGGCGTCGGCCTGGCTCGCCTCGTTCGGGTTGACCAGAACGCGAACCTGCTTGTCCTTCACGCCGTCGATCGTGCTGACGACCTTCGCGCTGATCTCCGAAGGGCGGAGTTCGACGTCCTGGAGGCTCTGCTCCTGGTGGTACGCGATGAGCTGTTTGAAGTCGACGGTCTCGGGCTTCGGCCCGAGCGTGTTGAAGGCGATGATCGTGAGCAGCACGAGCATGATCAACACGAACAGACCGGCCGGACCCCGAGGCGGGCGGGCGCTCGCCCCAGTACCGGGGCGTCCCGGGCCGCCGGTTTCGGGGGACTTGGATGGTTTTCCCTGGCCCCGGGTGGGCGGGTCATACTTACCGGGGCGGTTCTCGTCAGGCATATTGCGATCCGTGCTCGGAGAGATTCGAGAGGTTGCGTCGGCTGGAAGGCAGCATCCGCACAGTGTTTATTCGTCTCAGAGGGCCCCTGGGTTCACTCACTCTGGGGCGGCCCCGAGAATCTCGCGATTCTAGGCCCTTCACACGGGGTTTCGAGAGCGATTGCTCACCAGCCGGTACGGAGTTCGGCGACGATATCGCGCGCGAGCTGGTCGATGGTGGCGCGCTGGCCGAACTCCATGCGTTCGCCGGCGAGCCGGTCGGGGACGAACGCCTCGGCCGCGCGGAAGTTGCGCCGGGCCACCATGACCCGACCGTCACGACGATCCCGGAACTCGAACGTGACGCCGAGGTCGTACGCGTACTGCTCGACGAGCCCGGTCTCGGAATCGGTGCCCAGCGCTCGCAACTCGGCGCTGGTGATCGCACCGGAGAGCTCGGTTTCGGCCCGTTCGCGATCGATGACGCGCCACGGCGTGGAGCGATGGATCTCCTTGATGATCGCCTCGGTCAGTTCGAACTCGAGGCCGTACTCGTAGGTCGGATTGTCGAAGATCGGGACCGCCACCGTACGAACGCTGGAGTCGTACGCGCTGCCGAACGCGTACCCGCCAGTCGGGTCGGACGCGCAGCCAGGGAAGAACCACAACGCACCACAGAGCCCCAGCGCGGACGCGAGAATCAGGCGAAATAAGCGGCGCATCAGCGATCGCCCCCTGCGCCCGGTGCATCACTGTTGTCCGGCGTCGTGGATCCGTCCTGTTCCTCGACGGGCACGGCGCCCGCCGGGCCTTCGATGATGATCGGTCCTGCCTCGTCGGCGGGTAGGCCATGACGAGGCGCTGGAGCGTCAGTCGCGCCGCGGCTAATTCTTCGGTATCCAGGTAGTACTCGGCGGCGACGAGTTGCTGGGCCGCCAGCGACTCGTCCAGACGCTCCACGAGGGCGCTGTTGATGCCCGTCTGGGCGGCGTCGGCCGGGTATTCACGCTCGTAGCGCCGGATCCGCACCTGTGCATCGAGCAGGCCCGACGCGTCGTACTCCGGGCCCTTGAAACGGGCGATGTCGGCGTAGATGCGCCGGCGCGCCGCGTGACGGGCGTTCGGGCCTTCCGGGAAGTTCTCGATGTAGAGCGAGTACGCCTCGCTGGCGAGACCGATTTCTCGACGCTGGTAGTAGTAGTCGGCGAGCTCGATCGCGGCGCGTTCGGCGAGCTGGCTGCCGGGCATCCGTTCCTGAACGCGGATGAGCAGTTCCACCGCGATGTCGCTGGCGTCGAAGATGCGCAGGCCCCAGGCCCGGCGACGAAGGCCGTCGGCGTAGCGGAGCGCGATCGCGAGTTCGCGTTCGACCGCTCGCTCGAACTCCGCCGAGCCGGGGAAATCTCGGAGGAGCTGTTCGTAGTCGAACAGGGCGCGGAACTCTTCGTTGGAGGCAACCAGTGCGTCACCCCGCGCAAGCAGCGCGGCGGGCATGAGCGGGTCCTCGGAGCCGACGCGCGTGTCGAGCCAATCGGTCAGCATCCGGCGTGCCCGTCCGGGGTTGCCCTCGAGGATCAGGCGCCGGGCCTCGGCGATCGTCCACTCGCTCGTGCCCTCGATCGGGGCGTCTTCGAGCTGCCAGTCGCGGTTGGCGACCTCAGGGTCCGCGCCGGGTTCGAGGCGATAGGTACGGGACTGGGCGTCGGATGCGGGCGCGACCGTCGCGAGGAGCAGGACGCTCAGCAGCAACCGGGCGCCGAAGCGGATGCGCGGGTGAACTCTGGGGCGATGAGCGTTCTCAGGGCTGCGGAGTTCCATGTCCGATACGATACGCGGAGACGGGCCGCAGTGCCCGATCGAACATCGCCCACCCCTCGCGACAGGCATATGAAACTCGTCATCGTTTTCAATCCGATTTCCGGGCGGGGCGAGGGACCGCGTCTCGCGCAGGTCCTCGATCGGGAACTCGGCGAGGCGGGTGACGGTCACGAGATCGTCCTGTTCGAGGTCGGTCCGGCGGCGGTCCGACGGGATCTCGCCGCCGTGCTCGAGGGGCGACCCGAGACCGGTGACAGCGCGAGGCGGAGCAACCCGGCGGACGGGTTGATCGTGATCGGCGGCGACGGCACGGTCCACTCCTGCGCGATGGCCGCCGCCACAACGAACACTCCCCTCTATCATTTTCCGACCGGGACGGAGAACCTCTTCGCCCGCGAATTCGGCATGAATCGGGATCTCCGGACCGTCCGCGCCGCGCTCGAGAACCTGATGCAGCACGAGCTGGCCGGGCGTCCCATGCCGCGGATCGATCTCGCCAAGTGCAACGGGCGCTCGTTCCTGCTCATGGCCTCGGTGGGGGTGGACGCGAACATCGTCCACCGTCTCTGTCGCAAGCGGACGGGGCGGATCAGCCACCTCAGTTACGCGCCGCACATCGCCGCCGAACTCATTCGCCCGTGGTCGCGACCCATGACCATCACGGTGGACGGGCAGACGATCGTCGAGCGGCGGAAGGGCATGGCGGTCATCGCGAACTCGCGCCAGTACGCGATGCGCGTCGACCCGGCTCGCAACGCGGTCATGACCGACGGCCTGCTCGACGTTGTGTTCTTCCCGGCGAACACGTGGCTCGGCGTCGGTCTCTGGATGGCCCGCTCCCGCTTCGGACGCCAGTTCCGCTCGAAGCGACTGATTTACAGGACCGGGCGACGCATCCGAATCGAAACCCACGGCGGGCCGATGGTCTACCAGCTCGACGGCGAAGCCCCGGCGATCATCTCGGGCGACACGGAAGCCGGTCGCGAGGCGACCACACCGATGATGCTGAGCATCGAGCCCGAGGTGGTGCCGGTCATGGTCCCGCAGAGGATCGCGATCCCGCAGTCCGGCGGTACGGTGCAGAGCAAAACCGCGTCCGCGGCGCTGGCCTGAGGATCAGGACCGCCCGCTGCGCTTCGAACGCCCGCCCGGTAACTGGTGCTGCCCGGAATCTCCCGGGCGTTTGCCGGAATATTCGCCGCTGTCGTCGAGGCCGGAATCGTCAGCGATACGACCGAATATGAGGCGCCCGGCGCTGGTCTGCATCGTGGAGGTGACGGTGAGTTGGACTTCCTGCCCGATGGCGTCAGCTCCGTTCTCGGCAACGATCATCGTGCCATCTTCGAGGTACCCGACGCCCTGGCCGGGCTGCTCGCCGGGCTTGATGATGTGCACCATGAGCGGCTCTCCGGGGATCACACTCGGTTTCAGGGCGTTCGCCAGATCGTGGATGTTCATCGAGCCGGCGCCCTGGA
>CAXAVQ010000073.1:0-9741 GCA_963971985.1 uncultured bacterium | reverse complement strand
CGCGTATCAGGCTCTGCTCGCCGAGCGTGACCTCATCAATGCCAGCGGTGCCGATACCGAAGCGACGGCGGCATCCCATGAAGAGAACATCGAACAGGTCCGCAGCCGGATGGCGCAGGCCTCCGAGAACCTCGAGGGCGAGTCGCTCGAGCTCTACGCGACGTTCGAGCAGCAGTTCGAAGTCTGGGCGGAGAAGACCCGCTCGGCGGTGGATAAAGCGAAGGATCCGTCTCAGCTCGTCTTCGCTCGTCGAATCAGCAACGGTTCGGCGATCGAAGCGTTTGACGCGATGCGTACGACGATCGACGAGATCACGAACGCGTTTCAAGCGAAGATCGACGAGACGAACGCGCAGGTCGCTGCGAAGGGCGAAAACGCTCACGATGGAACAGAGAACGCTCAGAACGCCGCATCTCAGGCCGTTGTGCTGTTCATGGTCGTTGCCGCGATCGGAGCCGGCGTCTTCGTGCTCGCGCTCACGCTGATCTCGCTGACGATCACAAAGGGTCTGGGTGTCATGCTGGAGCGTGTCGAGGACATCGCCTCCGGCGAAGGCGACCTGACCAAGCGGGTCGAGATCAAGAGCAAGGACGAACTCGGCCTGCTCGGCGGCGCGATCAACCGGTTCATCATCAAGGTGGCCCAGATCATCGCCGAGGTGCAGGAAGCCTCCGACGAGGTCACCATGACCGCGATGGAACTCGCCGACGGCGGGCGCGAACTGGCGACCAACATGGACGACCAGCGCGGCCAGATCATGCAGGTCTCCTCGGCCATGACCGAGATGAGTTCCTCCGTGCACGAGGTCGCCACCCAGTGCAGCACGGCGGCTCAGGCCGCGACGTCCTCCGACAAGACCGCCGGGGAAGGTCGCAACGCCGTCGAGGAAACCGTCCGCGGCATGCAGGCGATCAGCACCGTTGTGGCTTCGACCAGCGAGGCCGTCACCGCTCTCGGCGAGCGCAGCGACCACATCGGTGAGATCATCCAGGTCATCAACGACATCGCCGACCAGACGAACCTGCTCGCGCTCAACGCGGCGATCGAAGCCGCACGTGCCGGCGAGCACGGCCGAGGCTTCGCGGTCGTCGCCGACGAGGTCCGCAAGCTTGCCGATCGCACGACCAAGGCCACGCAGGAGATCGCCGAGTCGATCCAGGCCATCCAGAACGAAACCCAACAGGCGGTCTCGCGCATGAGCGAAGGGACCGATCGCGTCGCCGAAGGCACCGAGCGTGCCGGCGAGGCGGGCAACCACATCGGCCTGATCGTGGACAGCGTGCGCGAGGTGGCGAGCATGCTCGACTCCATCGCCGCGGCGACCCAGGAGCAGTCCGCGGCGGCTGAAGAAGTTTCCGCGAGCGTCGAGTCTATCTCGCGCATCGCCGACTCGGCCACGCAGACCGCGACCCAATCGGCCACGGCCGCCGAGCGGATGAGCGAGAAGGCGATGCGCCTGAAGTCGCTGGTCAACCAGTTCAAACTGGGCGAGCGTCATCAGGAAGCGGCCTGAACGCCCGACCATCGCGCCGTACCCCATCGCCCCGGCAGACGCCGGGGCGTTTTCGTTGCGCGGATTGGGATCAGCGGGCGTCGAACGCCGCGAGACCGCCGTGCCGGACGAAATCGATGCCGTACTTTTCTGTCGCGTCGCGCAGAAGCATGTTGAGCCCGATCGCGTCCGACGCGAAGTGTCCGGCGACGATGACCGAGCCTGGCTTGCCGGAAGACGCGCGGTCTTCGAGCTGTTTCGCGTCGGCACCGGAGAGATGGATGTACAGCACCGTCTCGACGGGACCGTCCGGATGGCTAGATGTGTGGTCGAACAGCGCCTCGGCGACGCTCGCGCCGCCGTTGGTGCCGCCGGCGTGCATGATCGCCAGTCGGCCGCAGCGACCCGACGGCCCCTCGGGAACGTGCAGGATCTCGTTGCTGGCGTGCCCGAGTTCGGGGATGGTGCGTAGAGCCTCGGCGGCGTCTTCGAGGGTCGCGTCGGATGAGAGCCCCTCAACCGCCCGGACCATCTCCTGACGCCCGAGTTCGTCCGCCGCGAGGTGGATGTTGAACAGGTTGATCCCGATGAGTTGCGCTGCGGAAACGAGTTGGTCCCAGTCCGCGGCGTGGTCCGCGAACCGGCAGCGACGGCGCAGATCGCTGGTCGCCGTCCGTGCGACGTCGCCGGGCACGCCGTGCATCTGCATCAGTTCGACCATCCGATCCAGCACCCGGTGGAACTCGCGCCGGGCCGAACCCGCCAGCGGGTGGTGCAGCAGGTACGAGTCGCACCCGAGTTGTCGCGCGAGCAGCAGGTCCCCGGTCGTGGCGTTCACAGAGGCCATGCAGCGTTGGATCGGCTGGCCGGTGTCGTGGAGGACGCAGGAGTCGGTCGGGATGGAGTCAAAGCCGGCGCGGTCGGAGGCGAAGCGGAGCAGGTCGTTCGGAGTCGTCATGGCACCAGACTACCTGATCCGCGCGCCGTCCCTGCTCAGTTCAGGCGGTGCAATCCTTTGGCCTCTCGTTGTTCGTTGAGTCGCCCCCACGCCGCCGTGTGGTCCTTTACAAGCTTGACGAGCTGCGTCGGTGAGACGCCGAGCCGGATCGCGGCGGGCTTGACCTCCCAGCCGGCGTCGGCGATGGCGTCCATCGCTTCGGCGAGGATCGCCGGGAAGTCGCGGTGCTTGGGGCTGACCACGATCCGCCCGAGCGGCACCTCGGGCTCCGGGTTGCGCAGGGTGATGCCCATCTCCTCGAAGAACGGGTCGTCGGCCTGCTGCTTCGCCCGTTTCGCGCGCTTCGGTTTCTGCACGCGCGATCGCCAGAGGGGCGAGCCGATTTCGCCCTCGGGGACGCCGATCCGGTGTTCACTCGCGAGTTTCAAGCGCAGCCGGCGCAGCGCTTCGCGCTTGTTGTCGCTCGCGCTGCGCCGCTCGCCCGCGGTCGCGGCGATACCGGTCGGCAGGTGCGTGACCGTCACCTGCGTCGAGACCTTGTTGCGATGCTGCCCGCCCGGCCCGGACGAGCGGGATTGACCGACGGTGCAGTCGCGCAGCAGAAGTTCGTCGGGCCAGGCCGCGGGATGGAGGTAGTGTTCGGGTGTTGGAGCGTTCGGGCGGGTCATCGCGAACCGGTGGGCATGGCCTGAAGGTGCAGGTCGTCGAAGTCGCCACTCGATACACGCTCGAACGCCAGCCCGGCGATCATCGCGGCGTTGTCGAGGCAGTAGGGCATCGGCGGCACGCGCACCGGGATGTCCCGCTCCGCGCCGAGTCGGGCCAGTCGCGAACGGAGCAGACTGTTCGCCGAGACGCCCCCTCCGACGAGGATCGAGCGAGGCGATTGTTCCAGCGAGTCGAGCGCGCGCCCGAGCTTCAGGACGATCGCGTCGATCGCCGCCTTCTGGAACGAGGCGCAGAGATCGTCGATCTCCGACTCAGAAAGATCGGAGACGGACCGTTCGAAGATTGGTTTGCCCGACTCATCGCTCGCGCTCGGCGTCCCACGAACAGTGTAGAGCAGGGCGGTCTTCAGGCCGCTGTAGGAGAAGTCGAGCGAGCCGGGTTTCAGCCGGCTGACCGGCAGGTGGTGGGCGCCCGCGTCGCCCCGCTGGGCCCGCTTGTCCACGATCGGCCCGCCCGGGTAACCGAGCCCGAGGATCGAGGCAGCTTTGTCGTAGGCCTCGCCGATCGCGTCGTCGATGGTCGAACCGATGCGATGCATGGTGAGCGGCGAGCGAACCTCGTAGATCGCGGTGTGCCCGCCGGAGACCACGAGGCCGAGCGCCGGGAACACCGACTCGTGCGTCCACGTTTCGTCGTCCAGAAGCGCGCCGTACAGGTGTGACTCGATGTGGTCCACGCCGATCAGCGGTTTGCCCAAGGACCACGCCAGCGCCTTCGCACCCGCCACCCCGACCAGCAGCGAACCGATCAGGCCCGGGCGGTTGCCGACCGCCAGCACATCGATGTCCCCGAGTGTGCAGCCCGCATCGCGGAGCGATGTCTCGACGACCGGGAGGATCCGCTCGACGTGCGCACGGCTGGCGATCTCCGGCACCACGCCGCCGTACTCGGCGTGCAGGTCCACCTGCGAGGAGATGGTGTTCGAGAGGACCCGGCGCCCGTCTTCCACGACCGAAGCGGCGGTCTCGTCGCAGGAGGATTCGATCCCGAGGATCCTCATGGGGAAACCGGCTCCGGCGTCTCAGTCTGTTCTTCCGCCGGCTGCTCGGGCGCGACCCACTCGCCGGTCTGCAGCACGGTCTGGATCGCGTCGACCGCGACCGCCAGTTGCGGGTCGTGCAACTGTTCACGGATCCACACGGGATCGCTCCAGCGGGCGTCCTCGTCGTCGCCGTTGGGGCGGATGACCTCCTGCTCGCGCCGCGTGTTCCACAGCAGGATGAACTCGTCCTCGGTCAGCGACACCTCGAAGCCGTTTGTCGGGTCCACGCCCCAGACCTCCGAGTCCGGGTGGCGGTGCAGGCTCCGCCCCGACGGCAGGTAGTAATCGGCCTCGGTGATCTTGAGTTGGCCGTGACCCGACGGGAGCGGCACGATCGCCTGAACCAGCCCCTTGCCGAAGGTCCGCTCGCCGACCACGATCGCCCGCCCGTTGTCGCTGAGCGCGCCGGCGACGATCTCGCTGGCCGATGCGCTCACGCGATCAACCAGAACGGCCATCGGGAAGTCCGGGAGCGTGCCCGCTGCCTTGGCCGAGGCCGTATCGCGTTCGCGCCGGCGCCCCTCCACCGACACGATCTCGCCGGACTCGAGGAACAGGTCCGAGACCATGATCGCCGCTTCGAGCGAGCCGCCGGTGTTCTGGCGCAGGTCGAGCACCAACCCGTTCATGCCTCGATCCAGCAGTTCCTGCAGCACCGCGGGGAATCGCAGGATCGTCTCGCCGGTGAACTGGCTGATGCGGACATACGCGATCTTCTGCTCGGGATCGACCATCCAGAGCCACTCGGAACCGTCGCGATGCAACCCGCGCACGGTCTGGGTCCGAATCCGATCGCGCGTGATGATCAGGTCGAAGCGCCTCGCACCGTCCGGGGGACCGGGTGCCGTCACCGGCGGCTCGCCCTCCGCACCGATCTCGCCCGGCGCGCGGTCATCGATCAGCAACTCGCCGGGCACGCTCGGCTCGAGCGCACCGTCGGGAATGTCGCCGTCATCGACCTGGCGCTGCACGGTGACGCGGACATCGCTGCCCGGCGTCCCGGTGAGCTGGTCGATGATCAATTGGACATCCCGCTGCCAGGTGGACGAACCGTTGACCGCCACGACCAGGTCGCCGGCCTGCAGCCCGGCCTGGAGCGCCGGCGAGTCGTCGAGCGGGCTGACGATCTCCAGCCAGCCTTCTTCGGTCATCTGAATCTGGGCGCCGATGCCGACAAACTCGCCGCGAACGATCTTGTCGAACTCCTCCTGGCGCGCGGGCGGGATGTACTCGGTGTAGGGGTCCTGCAGCGTGTTGAGCATGCCACGGATCGCGCCGAGTCGCATCTCTTCCTCGTCGTAGTCCCGGTAGTAGTACCGGTCGACCAGATGCGAGATGTCCACGACCGGGTCGACCAGTGCGGCATCGCCCAGACGGGCGCTGATCGCGCCGGGCAGACGGGCCACCAGTACCGCGCCGATGCCGACGATCAGCAGGACCGCGAGCAGGCGAGGCCCGGAGCGTTCCGAGCGGGCGTGGTGTTCGGACTGATCAGGCAAGGCGTCTCCAAGGCAAAAACAGGCGTCGCACGCTTGGCGCTGTGGGGGTTCGGGTATACGGTACGCCACCCAACGCCCGCTGACACGACTCCCCGAGCGGGCCACAAGACCGGACCAGACGACCGATGATCCTCTAAGAACACGATCCGATCTCGTTTTCCCACCGTACGTGTCGACCCTTGGCGCAGCGCGCGTGGACCGGTCCCCCTACACTCAATCAATCCAAGCGAGCCTGACGGCCATCGCTGTCGCGTGCTGAATCGCGTCCGGCGTCCGTGCCGTCCACCGAACTTCTATGCCACAACCCAAAGAACGCCAAGACATCAACATCCGGCGCGAGCAGGCCGTGCTCGTCGCCGTCCACCTGCCCGATTCCGTGTTCGACGAGCGCGACCCGCTCGGCGAACTCCGCGCCCTCGCCGAAACCGGCGGGTCGTCCGTCATAGGCGAACTCACCCAGAACCGTGACCGGCCCGAGGCCGGCACCTTCATCGGGCGGGGCAAACTCGACGAGCTCAAGGCCATGTGCGACGAGCTCAAGGCCGGCGTGGTCATCTTCGACAACCTGCTCTCGCCCAAGCAGATCGCCGCGATCGAAAAGGTCGTCGAGCGCAAGGTCATCGACCGCTGCGAACTCATCCTCGATATCTTCGCGCAGCGGGCCATGACCCGGCAATCCAAGGTCGCCGTCGAACTCGCCCAGCTCGAATACACCTACCCCCGCCTCCGCGCCATGTGGACCCACCTCGAGCGCATCGTGGGCGTCGGCGGCATCGGCGGCGTGGGCACGCGCGGCCCCGGCGAGCAGCAGCTCGAGATCGACCGGCGCCTCGTCCAGCGCCGCAAGACCATGCTCAAGCGGGAGCTCGACGAGATCCACGCCCGCAAGGAGCGTGAGGTCGCCGAGCGCAACACCGACTTCTTCACCGTCGGCCTCGTCGGCTACACCAACGCCGGCAAGTCCACCCTGTTCAACACCCTCACCGAGGGCGGGGCCTACGCCGACAACAAGGTGTTCGCCACGCTCATGAGCCGCACACGCAAGCTCGACCTCGGCGGCGGGCTCGATGCCATGCTCTCCGACACCGTCGGGTTCATCCGCGACCTGCCCCACAACCTCGTCGCGTCGTTCAAGGCGACCCTCGAAGAAGCCACCCGGGCCGACCTGCTGGTGATCGTTCTCGATGTGTCCGACCCGGCCGCCGAGATCCACTACGAGACGGTCAACCGCACCCTCGACGAGTTGTTCGCCGACGCCGAGGATCGCGACGACTCCCGGCTCGAAACCTGGGACAAGGCCCGCTACGCGCACATGCACTCGAAGAAGCGCAAGGCCAAACCGGGCTTCCGGGAGCCGAAGCGAGTCCTGCTGCTCAACAAGGCCGATCGCCTCCTCGACAACGCTGCACTGCTGGTCTGGCAGCAACGCGTGCCAGACGCGATCCCGTTCTGCGCTCTTCCCGGAGACCCGGGCGAGCCGTCCCCACTCGGTCAGGAGGCCCTGCTCGAGCGCATCCGGCGTGAACTCGTCGGCGATGTCCGCGAGGTGACGCTTGAGATTCCCATGCGCGAAGGCAAACTCATCGACCTCGTCGAGAAGCAGGCCGAGATCCTCGACCGGGCATGGGAAGACGGGATTGTCCGACTGACCACACGCATCGGCGGGCGCCTGCTCAAGCAGGTCGCGTCCAATAAATCGGTTCGTGTTACCTGAACCCCCGTAGATCTTTCGTTCGAAAGATCCTGAACCGGGGAATCTTCGGTTTCGCGCGACACTGTTGAAGTCCTACTTCCCGAAGGACGACGTATCTCCATATGGCTCGTCGCCCGGGGAGGAGGTCTCGATGGCTTCCGGGCGAGATGTCTTTGCAGGCGCGCGGAGGAGTCCACGTGGGGTCGTTGTCTATCGAAAGCGTGCTGAAGTGCACGCAGCTGCCGTCGCTCCCGGCGATCGCGGCAGAGGTTTTGGAATTGACCAGCCGCCCGGATGTTCCCATCCGGGAGATCGCCTCCGTCGTGCAGAACGACCAGGCCATGGCCGGCAAGATCCTCAAGACGGTCAATTCGAGCTACTACGGCCTGTCGAGCCCTTGCCCGACCATCGATCGGGCGATGTCCTACCTCGGGCTGAACACCGTGAAGTCGCTCGTGCTCGGGTTCAGCTTCCTGGACTCGTTCCGAGACGTCCCCGATGAAGGGGCCGAAGGCAACACATTCGACCTGACCCAGCACTGGCGCCGGGCCATCTACGGCGCCTCGGCGTCACGCATCATCGCCACGCATGTGGACGACATGGACCCCGACGAAGCGTTCCTCGCCGCCCTGATGCAGGACGTCGGCATGCTCGCGATGTACGTCGTTGCGGGACGCGAATACTGCGACGCACTGTCCGAAACCGACCACGACAACGAAAAGGTCATGGCCTGCGAAACCGAGGTGTTCGGCTTCTCCCACGTCGACGTGGGCAGCGAGCTGACCAAACGCTGGCGACTGCCCGAATCCATCGTGGAGACCGCTCGCCACCACCACGACCCCGGCAACGCCAGCGGACCGCTGGTCGGCTTCGTTCGCTGCGGCGGCCTCGCCTCCCTCATGGCCTCCGTCTGCGCCGAGCAGGGCTGCGAACGCGACATGACCCTCTACGCGCAACGCGCCAAGGCCTGGTTCGGCTTCTCGCGCGAGAAGGCCGAGGAAGTGCTGCAACAGGCCGTCGACGGGGCCGTCCAGCTCTCCAGCCTGTTCGCCGTCGACACCGGGCGCAAGCCGGACCTCGGCCACATGCTCTCCGAGGCGAGCGAAGCGCTCGTCCAGCATCAGATCGAAACCCAGCGCCAAGCCGACGAACTGGCCCGCCAGGCCTATACCGACGGCCTGACCGGCATCGCGAACCGCAAGCGCTTCGACGAAATCCTCACCGACGAGTTTCGCGCATCGATGGAAGAGGACCTGCCCCTCTCGGTGCTGTTCTCCGACGCGGACAAGTTCAAGACACTCAACGACACCTACGGTCACCAGGCCGGAGACGCCGTCCTGCAGCAGCTCGCGACGCGTCTGACCGAGGCCGTGGGTGATCGCGGGACCGTCTGTCGCTACGGCGGGGAAGAGTTCGCCGCCATTCTCCCCGGCGTCTGCGCCGACGATGCTTCGGTCATCGCCGAACGATGCCGCGTCGCTGTGGAAAGGGCGATGTTCGATCTGCGCGAAGTGGGATGCGGCGTGGACGAACTGCCCGTCACCGTGAGCGTCGGCGTTGCTTCACGCGAAGCGGGTTCCGGGGACGCCGCACGAAACGCCGAATTCCTGCTCCGCGCCGCCGACAAGGCGGTCTACGCCGCGAAAGACTCCGGTCGAAACTGCGTCCGCCTGATCCGCCTCAAGTCCCGTCCGAGCGCGGCCACCAAACGTGAGGCCAAGCCAACGAGCAGCCTCATCGACCCGACCCCTGTGTCCGCAATGCCCGCACCGGCTCCGAAGCAGGTGAACGCCGCACCTGCAACCTCGCGTCCCGGAATCGAACTGGATCGATTCGAGGTTCTGCTCGTCGAAGACGATGCTCTGCAACAGCGCATGATCAGCATGCCCCTGGTCCGCCACCCCAATTACGAGGTGGAAGTGGTCGGCGACGGGGAGCGCGCGCTCGGCGCGATCGAGGCACGCGACGCCGCCGACCCGTTCGGGCTCATCCTCCTCGACATCGGCCTTCCGGACATGTCCGGCGTGGACGTCGTGCGTGCGGTCCGTCAGTCGGTCTCCCACCGGACCGTGCCGATCGTCGTGCTCTCGGCGTCCGAGAACGATGAGGACATCCGGGCGGCCCTCCTCGCCGGTGCCAACGCCTACATCACCAAGCAGTCGATCTGCGACGACCCGAAGGCCCGGATCCTCAGCATCGTCGAGTTCTGGACGACCACGTCGCAGGCCGCGTGAGAGCACGCAACGGCCTCGCCACCTCAAGCCGGGGTCTCCGCAAGAGGGCCGATTCCCGTGTTCTCATGTTGGTTGGAGCGGGGCGCTCTCGGCC
>CAXAVQ010000072.1:0-9750 GCA_963971985.1 uncultured bacterium | reverse complement strand
CGGTGTAGAAGCCGGGTTCATCGAGGAGGTTGGGGAAGCCGGGGACTTCTCCGAACTCGGCCTCGAAGACGCGGACGCCGGGAGTGAAGGTCACCGGGTTCGTACTCTTGTCTGCGGCACCCGTGACGATATGGCCGTCATCGAAACTGACCCAGACGTCGAGTTCACCGGCGAATGCGGCGGAGGATGCGGCGGCGAGGAGGGCGGCGGCGGGCAAGGTGCGGGTGATCATGCGTGGACTCTCTTCTCTCGTGACGAGCAAACGTGGTGCACAGGTAAGGGCAAGCGCAGCGATCAGCGCTGCGGGAAACGCGGGTCGAAACTGTTGCGCTCGGGGCCTTCGTAGACGCCTTCGAAGGGTAGGGTTTCGGCGTGGCCGTCGAGGAACGCGTAGTTGGAGCGCGCGAGCCAGGAGCCGCTGGTGATGTTGCCGTTGCCGTCGGTGAGTGTTTCCTCGCCGCCGTGGGCATCGATCTGCAGCATGGTCGCGGCGATCCCGGGCGGTGCGTCTGGCGCGAAGTCGCCGACCCACCAGTTGATGCTGTGGACGTGGTCCGAACCGGCGAAGGGCCCTTCGTAGGCCATGATCACCCACTGGACCGTGGTTGCCGGTCGACGGATGAACTGGAGTTTGTGAAAGTTCGCGGGCTGGAGGAACGGGGGCGCGGTCTCGGCCCAAGTGGGGGTGATGTGTTCGTTGAGCCCATAGCTGGTGACGCGGAATCGACCGCCCGAGCCGGGGACGGGGATGCCGGGGCCGTTGTCGATCGCCGACCAGTGGTTCGAGTTATCGACGGGCGAGCGGAGGACCTCGGGCGTGGCGGGACGTTCTTCGGGATCGCCGGCGGGGTCGAGTTCGACTGCGAGTTCGCTGTAGTAGGGCTGGAGCGACACAACCCAGGAGAGGTCTGAGTAGCTGGCGGATCCGCCGTGCGAGAGGCCGTAGTCCACGAGTTGGCCATCGTGCGCGTTGGCGTAGGTGAGCTGCGCGATGGCGAGCTGTCGCATGTTGTTCAGGCAGCCGAGTGTCTGCGCGGAACGCCTGGCGCTCCCGAGGGCGGGCAGAAGGATGCCGATGAGCAGCGCGACCACGGCGACAACGACGAGCAGTTCGATGAGCGTGAACGCGCTTCGTCGTGTCATAGTGCAGCGGCTCCTGATAATCGATAACTGAGAATCGAATATCAGTATATCCTCGGCCTCGATCGCGTCAACTCCCGCCTCTTGGATCGCAATGAAAAACCCCGCCTGGGGCGGGGTTTCTGGGGCGAAGGGTGTGGCGTCGACGTTAGGGGCAGACCTGACCGAAGCTGGAGAGTACGAGGTTCAGGTCCGCCAAGTCGGTGTTGCCGTCGGCGTTCACATCACCGTCGCACGGGGGTCCGGGCTTGACGGTGAAGAAGTAGGCCGCGCCGGAATCGGTGCCGGAATCGTCTGTGCGTCGAGCGCCGGCCGCGATGTGGTCGCCGTCGATGGCCACGCCGAAGGCGAACTGATCGTCGGGTGCACCGTCGGACGCGACGATTTTGATGATTTGCTGGTTGGTGACCAGGTCGAAGAGATACGCGGCACCGGAATCGCCGCCGGCGGGTTTGGCCCCGGGCGCGCCGATCAGGAGCTGCGATCCCGACACCGAAAGGCTCAGCCCGAACGAGTCGGCGTCCGCCCCGTCGTCAGCGGTGAGTTTGGCGATTTGCTCGCCGGTGTTAAGGCTGAACAGGTACACGGCTCCGGTCGCGTTGTTGTCGCCGATCGCGGAGACGACTGCGGTGTCTCCGGTGATCGCGACCGCGGCTCCCAAGAGGGCCCCTTCACTGGGATCGTCGGCGGTGAGTTTGGCGATCTGGTCTCCCGTGGACACATCAAAGACATAGACCGAGCCTGCGTTTGTCGCGCCGTCATCATCAAACAGCGCACCGACGAGGGCGATATTGTCCTGGATCGTGACGGCATAGCCGAAGCGATCTTCCGGTGCCCCGTCGTTCGGCAGGAGCTTGACGGTTTGAAGTCCCGTCGTGACGTCGAAGATGTACGCGGCGCCAGAAAACACGCCGTTCGCCTCGTGGGAAGGTGCGGAGACAACCGCAAGGTTTCCCGACAGATCGACAGCGAATCCGAGCTGGTCGCCGGCTTCTCCGTCGTCGGCGAGGAGTTTGGCGCTCTGCTGTCCGGTCGCGGCGTCGAAGACGTAGGCCGAACCTGAGCTGTCGCCGTTCTCGGTGGTGTCGTCGCCTTCGGCGCCGACGAGCACGAACTCGCCCTCTATGGCGACGGCGTTCCCGAATCGGTCGGCGACCTCTCCGTCGTCGGCGAGGAGTTTGGCGATTTCCTGCTGGGTCGCGCTGTCGATGAGGTACGCGGCTCCAGCGTTCGCGCCGTTCTCGCCGTCGCCGCGGGCACCGGCGAGCGTGGTCCCGCCAGAGGCGTCGATCGCGTAGCCGAAGTTCGCGAAGGCCGAGGCGTCGTCGGCGAGCACTTTCCCGACCTCGTCGACGCTCGGAGGCGAGTCGCAGCCCGCGCCGAAGTTGGCGAGCACGAGGTTCAGGTCGGCCAGGTCGACGCTGCCGGAACCGTCGGCGTCGCCGAAGCACGGCTGGGCGATCTCGAGTTCGACGTAGTAGGCGGAACCGGAATTCGCCCCGCTGGGATCGTCGAAGGGGGAGCCGAAGACGGCGGCGCCGGGCGCGATGCCGACGGAATAGCCGAACTGGTCGCCCGCAGCGCCATCGCTGGGCAGGATCTTGTTGAGCTGGTCGCCGGTGTCGGAATCGAAGAAGTAGGCGGACCCGGAGTCGTTGCCGGCGTCGTCGTTGAAGCGGGCTCCGACGGAGGCGATGCCGCCGCCGATGCTCACGGAGTAGCCGAACTGATCGCCCCCCGCGCCGTCGGATGGCAGGAGCTTGGCGATCTGCGAGCCCGAATCGGCGTCGAACAGGTACGCGCTGCCGGAGTTGGCTCCGTTGTCGTCGTCGAGCAGGGCGCCGACGATGGCGGTGCCGTTGGCGATCGCGACCGAAAAACCAAACTGGTCAGACGGCGCGGCATCGCTCGCGAGGAGCTTTGCGGTCTGTGTGGCGGTGGCGACGTCGAAGAGATAAGCGGCGCCGGAGTTTGCTCCGTTGTCGTCGCCCCCGAGAGCGCCGATGATGGCGCTATCGGCGTCGATGCCGACGGCGGAGCCGAACTGGTCGGCGGCAGCTCCGTCACTCGGAAGAAGCTTCGCGATCTGCATCCCGGTCGTCACGTCGAAGAGGTAGGCCGCTCCCGAGTTGGGGCCGTCGTCGTCGTTGAGCGGAGCACCCACGATGGCAATCTCACCGAACACGGCGACGGCGTAGCCGAACTGGTCGCCGGCGGCGCCGTCGCTCGGCGTCAGCTTGGCGATCTGCGCGCCGGTCGTGGCGTCGAAGAGGTACGCCGAGCCCGAGTCCGCGCCGTTGTCGTCGTCGAAGCGGGCGCCGACGATCACGTAGTCCCCGGAGATAGCGACGGACCAGCCGAACTGGTCGAGGGCCGCTCCGTCGTCCGGAAGGAGTTTGGTGGTCTGCGCGCCGGTGACGACATCGAACAGGTATGCCGAGCCGGAGTTCGCGCCGTTGTCGTCGTCGAGCACTGCGCCGACGACGGCGATGTTCTCGGAGACGGCGACCGAGAAGCCGGTCTGATCGCCGCCGGCCGCACCGGTGGCGAGGAGCTTGTCGTCTTCATTGATCGTCTGCGCGGACGCGACGCTGCCGGCCAGAGCCACGATGGCCGAGGCAACTAGGATTGACTGTACTCTCATCACTCTTCACTCCTTCGAGGGGGTCACAGAGCAAGTCTATTGCGGAAGCCCGACGGGTCACGTTGCATGCACAAGAAAACGGGCCGTCGGCCCGTTTAACTGGAAATGGGATGTCGCGCGGATGGTTATCGGTCAGTCCCACCTGGTTCCGAAGGCCCCGAGCACGATGTTGAGGTCTTCGATGTTGACCGTGCCGTCGTCGTTGGCACTGCCTTCGCCGGATGCGCTTGTTTCACGCGATGACCAAGGCGAGCGTCGCTGTGGCGCGACGGGTGAGGGAAGCGACGGGCACGGGAAGTGGTCCCCGCAGCGCGTCTGGGCTGAGCGTGGCGTGCGAACCCGGCGCACGCGAGGCCCAGGGATCGTCGAGCCCGAAAGCAGGTGATGACATGCTCATGTCGGTGAGTTGCGCGAGG
Source organism: uncultured bacterium (assembly GCA_963971985.1). GTDB lineage: Bacteria > Planctomycetota > Phycisphaerae > Phycisphaerales > UBA1924 > JANSXG01. The sequence continues at coordinate 5,550 of CAXAVQ010000072.1, read as the reverse complement.
AACGGGCGTCCCGTTGCCTGTTCGGTTGTGGGTTTCTCAGTCGCAGCCGGTTCCGAACACCGCGAGCACGGCGTTGAGGTCGGCCAGGTCGACCTCGCCGTCGGCGTTGGTGTCGCCGTCGGCCGTGGTCTGTCCGAAGTTGGCGAGGACGAGGTTGAGGTCGGCGAGGTCCACTTCGTTGTCACCCGTGACATCGGGGGGGCAGACGGGTTCGTCTGAAACGGTGGCGACGGTGATCGCGGTGCCGATGTCGGTCGCGCCGTCGTTGACCGAGGCCGCGAAGACGACTTCGCCGGCGTCGTTGATGTCGGGGGAGGAACCGAAGGCCGGGGATCCGTCGAGACGTCCGATCGTCAGGGTGCCGAGGTCGGTCTCGAGCTGGGTGCCTTCGGTGGCGATCTTGACGAGCGAGGTGCCGTCACCGACGTAGACCGAACGGTCGCCATCGCCGTCGAAGCCGCGGAAGGTCACGACGCCGTTGTTGTTGATGCGCGGGGCGAAGAACTCGATGGAGTCGAGGTCGGGCTCGGTGGCGGTCGTCGCGATCTCGACGGTGGTGCTGCCGTCGGAAACGAAGACGCCGGCGCCGCCCGAGACCAGCGAGGTCGCGAAGACGAAGCGTCCGTCGTCGGTCAGGTCGCCGGAGTTGCGGAAACTGCTGTAGGGGGAGGTGGGGTCGGCGCTGCTGTCCTGCGCGATGAGCGTGGAGGTGCCGTCGGCGTTGAAAACACGGATCTCGTTTCCGCCGGAGACGAGCTGGAGTTTCGCGCCGATCTGCTGGCTGTTGTTGAATGCCGGCGTGAACAGGAAGTCCCAGGGGCTGCCGGGATCGATGCCGCTGCTCTCGGCGTAGAAGGTGACCTGGTTGGCGGGGTCGACCGAGGCATAGGCGTACGCGCCGCTGAAGCTGGCGCGGAGGGCGATGTTCGCGTCGTTGTCGATCTCGAGCGCCGTCCAGGCGGAGGTGCCCAGCGGGCGGTTGGTGCGATACGAAGCGCCGTTGACGGGGCTGTACTGCCAGACGCCGGGAGCGTTGTTGCCGAAGGTCTCGGCCCAGACGATGAGCCCGGCGTCGTTGAGGTCGACATTGCCGATGATCGCTTCGGTATCGGCGGTCTGGTACACGATGCCGCCGTTCTGCGCGTTGCCGAACCAGACGCTCATGGCGCCGGGGCTGAAGACGCGCAGGGAAACGTCGCCGTTGCTGTTGATGACCGGCTGGCTGTTGGAGATGGAGTAGAACGCCGGGATGTTGAAGCCGGAATCGGCACCCGAGCGGACCTGCACCTCAAGCCCGTCGTAGTTCGGGATCGAAGCCATAGTGGCACCGGCGCAGGCGAGCAGGGTGGCGATGGCGGAGAAGCGGGGGATGGACATGCTGGATCTCTCTTCGTATGCAGGGAAACAGGCGAAGGCCCGCCTGGCGATGCGGGCCTCGGGAAGACGTTCAAGTGTAACGCGCGGCGGTCGCGGGTCAGGGCATCGCGCGCTGGAGTTTCTCGCGCATCTGGTCGTTATCGGCCTCGCTGATGAGGTGAGCGTACATCGAACGGACCGCGCCCACGCCGAACGCTCGCCGGAGCGCCGGCGCGAGCGCCGCGGCGTCTTCGTCGGCGCTCTCCTGCCGGATGGTCAGGCGCAGCAGCGAGAGCTGCTCCGGGGTGGCTCGGTCGAGCTCGGGGCGCAGCGCATGCCAGAGCATGGTGGTGTTGCGCGCGTCGTTGCGTCGGTCGGCGGGCAGGCGTTCATACAGGGCGGTGAGACCCGCGTAGTCGCGTTCATAAAAGTGCGAGAGCAGGGCCGTTTCAATGACGTCCGGGGTGAGCACGTCGGGCTTCGAAGCGAGAAGCGACGTGCAGATGCGCACGACGTTGGCGTGCTCGCCGAGCATGACCAGTGAGGCGATGCCGTCAGCGAAGTTCTGGTCGCGGAGCGTGCTGCGCATGCGCTCCGAAAGATCGGCCGCGCCTTCGAGGGTGATCGGTTCATCGATCGGCTTCGGGATGTTTCCGAGTGTGAACAACGGGTCGCCGAAGTAGTTGACCTTCCAGATCATGTTGCTGCTGTCGTAGCGAAACGCGAACCCCATCGGGACGCCGGTGAGGACTCGTCCGGTGACCTGCTCGGGCGTGAGAAACGCCTGAAGACCGGGCTCGTCCGCGCTGCCGTAGTAGACGAACGCGCCCTGATCGAGCCAGCGTGCGCTGATGGACTCGGGGTTGTCGGGGACCTGGGCGCTGAAGGAATGGATGAAGTGCACCGCCGCGGGCTGGCGCAGGAACGGCACGTCGGAGCCGTACGCTCGATCCCCCGCGAGGTCGAACCACCGGGCGTGGCCCCTGGTGTTCACGAAGACCAGTCCCGCATCGACGCCGGCGCGCTGACGCATCCGCCAGATCTGACGCCCGGCGTTCGGGCGCGGGTCGGCGAGCACTCGGTCGAAACCGGCCTGCCTGAAGAAGCCCGCGGCCCGGTCCATGGCGTATTCCGCGCCAAAGTTGCCCTCGTAGCCGTCGAAGAACCATACGGAACGCGGTTGCAGGAACACGGCGCTCATCGCGCGGAAGGCGGCTTCGGATTCGGTGCCGAAGATCATGCCGCAAGCGCCCCATGAACTCGCGTCGTCGTGGCGCGCGAGATAGTCGGTCATCGCCATGATGCGATCGTCGATCTTCACCTTCGTCGGCATCGTGAGGCAAACCGTGAGCGAGTCGATCGCGTCGCCGAGCCCGGACCACGCGTAGCCGAGGGCGCCGACCTGCTCGCGAAGTGTGAGACGCCACTCGCTCGCGTTGTCTTCGGGCAGGATGTTGTTCAGCGTGCCGGACCGATGGTTCAGCCAGACGATCGGCTGACCGCGATCGGCGCTGAGCGCGAGCGCTGCGGTCCACGCCGGATCGTCCATCGAAGCCACGATGACTCCCGGTGGGACGAATTCGAGTTCCGCCCAGCGTTCTGGGACGGGTTGACCGTCCGAAGCACCCCATGCGCTCGCGATGGTTCGGTAGATCGATTCCTGCGTCGGCTCGTCGGCTTCGGCGTCGTAGTACAGGATCTGTTCCGGCTGATACCCGTGGATGAAGCGGGCGATGTTGTGTCGCGCTCCGGGCGTGCCGTCGTCGATGAGCACCGGGAAGCGGCGCTCCAGCGTCCACCGGCGGATCGCGTCTGCGTACGACGCCGTGTCCGATGCGATCACGAGCGTCGAGACGCGCTGCGCCTTGAGGCGCATTGCCAGGACCCGCTTGCCCATCGTGACGTGCGCCGGCTCGGCGCTGGTTTCCTTCTCAGGAGGCGATTGCTGAGCAGGCGCGACGCTCGCAAGGAGCATCAGGCCGATGAGACCGGTAGCGAGACGGATGCCGTGCATGCCACCAGTCTAGGCGATGCTCAGAACGGCCCGCGCACTGGGTTCACCAGCAGGCCGTCACGCCCCGGGATGAATAGGTCAGCAATGTCGATTGCCTCCTGCAGCGACTGCTTGGCCCCCTCGACGTCCACGGCCCGCTTGAGCACCTGGCCGTGCTCAAGGTGCTCGCTGGTCGGGATCGCGTCGCCGGTGACGAGCAGCGTGTACCGCTTGTGCGACAGGATCAGCCCGGTCATGCCCGGAGTGACGCCGGGCAGGGGGAACAGATCGACCCCCGGCGCGATCTGCACCGGTGCCGCCTTGAAGCGCTGAAGCAGCGCGACCTCGCGTTTGAGCATGTCAACGAGTTCGGTTTCGCCCTCATCGGCCGCGGCGGCCAGTTGTCGAGCCAGCGGCACGCCGGCCGCTTCGCGCTCTGTTTCGGAGATCAGCCACTTCGCGCCGTCGAACAGTTCGATGGCGCGTCGGGCGTCCGGGTGGAAGCTGGTGAGAAAGACGTGGGTGATGTCGGCCGGTTCGAGCCCGCTGCGCTCCTTGAGACGAGCGCCCAGGACCTGTCCGGGCAGGCCTGGATCGACCAGCAACGTGACATCGCCGGAGCGGATGAGCGTCGTCGTCGCGTGCCCGGTGCGCGGCTCGTCTTCGCGAGGCCAGAACGGGTTCTTCTCGAGGGTGCCGATGCTGATGACGCGATGGTTCAGTGCCATGGATTGCCTGAATAAGAAGATCGGTTCAGTTGCCCGGCCCGCCGCCGGTCCCGCGGAGCACCTCGTGGTTCTCGCGTTTCTTGGCCAGCAAGGCGTCGATCACCAACGGTGGGCACATCGAGGCCAGCACGGTCGGGTCCGAGCCCATCGCGGTCACCTGACGGATCAGCGTCGAACTGACGTAGGCGAAGGACTGACCAGCCATCACGAAGGCGGTTTCGAGCCCGGCCAGCTGCCGGTTCGTGACCGCCTGCTGGGCCTCGTACTGCATGTCGTTGAGGTTCCGCACGCCCCGGAGCAGGATGCTCGCGCCCAGGCGCTTCGCGGCATCGACGGTCAGGCCTTCGTAGGGGGTGACCGTGACCGGAGCCCCGGCGGGCTCGTCCCGGCAGAGCTGTTCGGTCAGGGTCCGGAGCATGCGGACCCGCTCGTCCACGGTGAACAGCGTCGACTTATCGGGGTTCCGTCCGACGCCCACGATGAGCCGATCAAACATCTGCCTCCCCCGACGGATCACATCGATGTGCCCCAGCGTCGGCGGGTCGAACGAGCCCGGATAGAGCGCGATATGGGACGCACCGGCGTTTGCGGCTTCAGACCGGGGTTCTGTCCGGGGTTCTGGCGAACTCGACATGGCAGCAGCGTACCCCAAACGTCAGGATCGGACCCGACAGCTCCACACCTGTTGCCGGGGGCTTGCCGGGGCCGACGCCGGATTGGACTCTTCCGGTGCGAACCCTCCCTGGTCCGCCCCGCGCCGGAAGCCTCCACTGGCGCGGGGCCTTCAAACGAAACCGCCCCGCTGCGCAGAGCACCGGGGCGCTTTCGTTTTTGGGCTGATGCATCCGAGAGGCAATCCCCCTCAGACGAGGGCGGGGGCCTTCGGGAAGTCGATGGCGGTGTCGTTGATGTGGTTGAACGTGTTGGTAAAGACGTTCAGGGTGTACGCCACCACCACATCGACGACCGCCGCGTCGTCGAAGCCCGACGCCTTGAAGGCGTCGATATCTTCGTTGGTCACGAAACCGTTGGTCTCAATGATCCGCTCCACGAACGTCACGATCGCGTCGATCCGGTCGTTGCCGGTCGAATCGGCCTTCCGGATCTGGACCGTCTGGTCCTCGCTGAGCCCGTGGCCCTTGCCGATGGCGGTGTGTGCCGCCAGGCAGTAGTCGCAATTGTTCTTCTCGCCGACGACGAGGGCGATCGCCTCTTTCTCGGCGTTGGATAGCGACGAGTGGCTCAGCGCCTGGTTCAGCGAGAGATAGGCTTCGAGCCCGCTTCTGGCGTTCCCCAAGCCTTTAAAGATGTTGAAATGCTTGCCCTTGAGGGGGCCCTCGAAAATCTCTTTGACGCGACCGTCCGCGTTGGCGGGGTCGATGACGTGCAGGCGTGGCATGGTGGTCTCCTTGTTTGGGTTGAGCGAGCCGTCCGCTCGGTATGAAAGCGTAGAGGACAAAGCACGAAGAAGAG
>CAXAVQ010000071.1:0-9942 GCA_963971985.1 uncultured bacterium | reverse complement strand
GCGTTCGGAGATGGCTCGATCGAGGGTCGCCTGGCACCTCTCGTCGTCTATTTTCGGTCTCTCGCCGATTCGTTCGAATCGCTTCTGGCCCGACCCGAACTGCCGGATGGGCTTCGGAACGGGCTGAGTCGACTTCTCGAACTCCGCACGCATTGGGCACCGCCCGGCTTCGAGTCCGCTTCGGTCGGGCTCGCCCGGCTGGTGGCTGAATCTGAGGCCGAGGATTTCGAGTTCGGCTATCGCGGTACCGGCCAACGGGAGCGGCTGATCTTCACCTCGGAGATCGGCGAGATCGAGCTCGACATCAGCCCTTCGAGCGTCGGCAATCAGTACGTGATCCGCTGCCAGATTGAACCTGACCCGCCCTCCGAGCGGATCGCACCGGGCGAGGCGTTCCTCGTCCCGGTCGCCGGCGTTGATCACGCCCGGCACGAATCGTTCGATGAGAGCGGTTTTTTCAGCATCACCACGATCGCCGGCGTCTACGACCTGACCATCGTGAGCGGCGCACGGGCCGTCCGGCTGGCGGGCGTTGAGATCGGCTGAACCATGAACACGGTCTCCGACAATCCACTGGATACGCTTCGGGAATTGCCCGCGAACGATCGCGGCCCCTGGCTCAGCGCGCACGCCGACGAAACGGTCCGCCACCAGATCGGCCAACACCTGCAAGCGCTGTGTTTCAGCGACATCGGGGAGGCTCAGTCGACGAGCGCTTGGTTGATCGACGCCGCGGACGCGTTCGGCGATCAGCCTTTTCTGTGCAGGATGCTTTGCCTCCGGGCGTTCGTTCTCTCGGTCGCGAATCAATTTGATGATGCGATCCGATCGCTCGATCGAGCGAGGGATCTCGCCGAGCGACTCGGTGACCCGAAATCGCAGGCGGGTGTAGCGCAGACCGCGGTGCAACCGCTCGTGAGGCTTGGTCGCTACCGAGAAGCCATCGAGTCGGCGGAGCGCGCTATCTCTCTCTATGAAGAGGCAGGGGATGCAACGGCGGTGGCGCGGGCTCACTCGAACCTCGGCGTGGTACATCGCATGCTCGGGCACGCCGAACAGGCGTTGACGCATTTCGATCGTGCGCTGCCCGGTATGGAAGGTGACCAGGGCGCGATCGCTCAGGTGCAGAGCAACCGTGCGGAAGCTTTGCTGGACCTTGTGGACTTCCAGCAGGCCGAGCAGGCGTTCCGCTCAGCTCTTTCAAGTTTTCAGCAAGCGGAAATGACGCGGGCATCGGCGATCGTCGGTGGCAATCTGGCTGACCTCCTCGGGCAGCAGGGCCGGCTCAGCGAGTCAATGGCCTTCTTCGAGCGAGCGCGAACGGCGTTCGAGGAGGGGGGCGCGGAGGGGGACGCGGCCCGGCTTGAATCCGAGTCGGCCGAGGTACTCAGCGCTGTGGGCCTGTTGAGCGAGGCAGCCCAGGCCGCGTCCCGGTCTGCCGAGGTGCTGCTCGCGCACGGGCTGCGCCGGGAAGCGGCGCGAGCGCTGCTCGTGCAGGGGTCGGTGGCGCGACGCCAGTTGGATCTTCCGCTCGCGATGGACTCTCTGACTCGCGCCGCGGCGATCAGCGCTGAACTCGGATGGCGGGTCGGTGTTGGGCGCGCGAACGTCGAGGCGGCACGGGTTACGCTCGATCAAGGTGACCTTGGGCAAGCCGAGCAGATCCTGGAGGATGCGCTTCGGGACCTCTCGGCCGACACCCAAGATCGCGCGAACGCGCTGCTGCTCCAGGCCGAGGTCCTTCGCCTCACCGATCGGCTTCCGGGTGCGGCCCGTGCGGCGTTTCAGGCGTCCGAAGTCGCTGAGAAACTCGGTTCGCTGCCGATCCGCACCCGGGTGGCGTACGAACAGGCGCTGCAGGCTGAGGCGGAGGGCGATCTTGAGAGCGCTCTCTCTTGTCTTGAGGATGCCCTCGGAGCGGCTGAGCGTCAGCGCGGTGCTATGCAGAGCGATCGTGCCCGATCCGCGTGGACTGGTGGGAACCGGCAGATCTACGAGGATCTCTGCGATATCTCGCTTCGGCTCCGCAGCGCGCGATCCGTGGAGATCGCCTTCAACAGTGTCGAGCGGGCCAAGTCCCGTTCACTGCTCGAACTGTTGCAGCGTGGGACGATCATCTCGGACCAACATCTTGCCTCCGGCGACCCGGACACCATCGAGTTGCTTCAGCGCCACCGGCAGACCCGCGGCGAGCTGAACGCCTTGTATTCGTGGGATCGCATGGAGAGCGATACGTCGCAGGCCGAGCGAACACGGCTCACTCGCGAGCGTCGAGCCGACGAACTCGAGCATCAACTCACGCATCTCGAGGGCAGACTATCCAGCCTGAAGCAGAACGGAGCGGTTATCTCCGAACCGATCTCGCTCGACCGCGCCGTCTCTCTGACTTCGGACCGGAGCCTGATCGTGGAATATTTCGAGTGCCGCGACTCGCTCGGGGCCTTTGTCATCACACCCCAGGGAGTGACCGCGATCCGCCGAGTCTGCGACCTCGGAGTCCTTGCCAAAGCCGTTGAAGCGGCGCGTTTCCAGATCGATCGCGGTGTCGGTGCGGATCACTCCGGCGAACGGGGCCAGCGCCTGCTCGCACGAGCGGTGCGAGCTTTCGGGTTGGTGTACGACCTTATGGTGCGTCCCATTCAGGAAGCGCTTGAGGGAGCCGAGCGATGCGTCTTCGTTCCGGCCGGGTGTCTGCACGGGTTCCCGTTCGGCGCGTTGCATGATGGGGAATCATGGCTCGTCGAGCGTCTCACCATGACCGTAGCACCCAGCGTGAGTGTGCTCGGTGCCATGACGAGAACCGGAAGCCCTGTTCGCGGGGGGATTCGGGTCGTCGGGGTCGGTGACGCGCAGGCTCCGGAGATCGAAGCCGAGGCATCGGCGATCGCCACGCTCCACGGTGCCGAATGTGAACTCATGCTCGGCAGTAAAGCGACTTCAGATCGCGTATTCGCCGATTTGCGAGCCGGTCACACGCTGCACCTGGCCTGCCACGGTGAACTCGGGAGTGATGACCCGTTATCGGCTCGCGTTCGCCTTGCGGATCGATGGATTACCGCCCGAGAACTTGTAACCCTTGATTTGAACGGGGCTTGTGTCATACTGAGTTGCTGCGATGTTGGACGTGGCCGCTTGCAGAGTGGCGACGAACTCTTCGGGATGCTCCGTTCGATCCTCGCTGGTGGAGCGTCCGGCGTGGTCGCCGGGTTCTGGCCGGCCCACGACGCGACAACGAAGGAACTCATGCTGCGTCTGCACGCCACACTTCATGCCGACCGGCGACGTGATCTCGGACAGGCGCTGTCCGATGCACAACGCGGTCTGATGAAGACCGACCCTCACCCCTCTCGATGGGCCACTTTCTCCGCGATCGGAGCAGAATCATGAGTACCGTTTTCCAGTCGATTTTCCGTCCGCTGACAGGACTCGCTCACGCGATGGTGATCCATGCAGCAGCGGTTGTTCTGACAGCATCAACCGTCGCAACGGCGGGAAACGAGCCGGTGTCGCAGGAAGCCATCATCCGCCTCGAAGACGGTTTCGCGATCAAGGATGTGGTTGCGACGTACAACGCGACGCTGCAAGCGACGGTAACCCTGGGGAGCAGACCGAACTACCTCATCGGCCTGCCGGAGGGCATCTCCGAGATCCAGTTCCTGTCATTGGCTGAGCAGGACGATCGGATCAAGGACGCCGAGTTGAACTTCACGGCCGCGGCACCGGATCCGAGCACGCAGAGCTTCTTCTTCCCCGTTGCCTCGATCCTTCGCCCGTCTCAGGCCGTCCGATACGGGATCTCTTTGTCCACACCGACGCCTACGGGGGGGGTAGGCGCTGGCATCACCGTTGCGGTCGTGGACACGGGCGTCGATCCGCAGCTCGCGGGTTTCGGCAGTGGGGGGGTGCTGAAGGGCGTGAGTTTCGTTCCGAATACCGACTCTGCCGCAGATGTCGGCGACGGGCAGGACTCGGACGGCGACGGGGTCACCGATGAACTCGTCGGTCACGGCACCTTCATCGCAAGCATCATCCAGCTCGTGGCACCCGACGTAACCATCCTGCCGATCCGGGTCCTCGATGCCGACGGCAAGGGCAACATGTTCCGAGTCGCGCAGGGCATCGAGGCCGCGATTCTGGGTGGTGCGCATGTGGTGAATATCAGTCTCGGCTCGACCGCAGCGGTCGATGCGGTCGGCGACATGATCGAGGAGGCCAATCTGCGCGGGATCACCGTAGTTGCGTCTGTCGGGAACGATGGTTCACAACTGCTGGTGTTCCCTGCGGCGACGCCCGGGGTCATCTCTGTGGCTGCGCTCGACGGAACGCTCTCTCCGGCCGAGTTCTCAAACTACGGCCCGCATGTCACCATCAGCGCCCTTGGAGTCGATCTCGTTGGGCAGACCCCATCGGGCGAGAATCGCTCCAGCGGGACAAGTTTCAGCACAGCACTGGTCAGTGGTACCGTCGCGGGGATGTTGTCGAAAGATCCGACATTGCTGCCGAACGAGATCGCTGCCCGACTCGCGTCTTCTGCCGGACCGGTAAACGATCCTGGAGGCGAGTTCGCGGGCCTCTTCGGTGCCGGCGCACTGAGCATCCCGGGTGCATTAGGTACGGTCGGGGCCACGGGGCCTTTCCAGCAGGGCGATCTCAACCTCGATGCGACGATCGATCTCGCTGATCTGAACCTTGTGCTCGGCTCTTTCGGCGAATCCGGTCCGGTCGGAGATGCGGACGGGAGCGGCCTCGTCGATCTCGCCGACCTCAACACGTTGCTCGGCGCGTTCGATCCGGCGCCCTGATCCTTCACCAGATGAGAGATGGAGAGAGATGAGGCCGTCCCTTCAGGGGGCGGCCTTTCTCATGGTGTGTCGCGGATTCGAGATTTTGAGAAATTGACAACATCATCTGTATCTCAGATCAGCTCGTGCTCTCCTTCTTCGTGATCGCGGCCGGAGTCCGCGACATCACACTCAGAGATGAAGAATGGAGACCAGGAATGAACGCTTCAACCAAATGCACGATGCTCTTTTCCGTCCTCGCACTCGCGGGAGCCGCTCACGCCCAGATCGCCTTTGACGCGCCCTCGTCAACGGTCGTCGGAAGCCAGCCTTCTGGCGTTGCCATCGCTGACCTGAACGGCGACGGCTTCGCGGACATGGCGGCCACTAGCGATGGCCCGGATAAGGTTTCGATCTTCCTTGGCGACGGAATGGGAGGATTCACGCCCGGGCAGATCATCCTCACCGGCGCGAACAGCGGCGCCGGCTCACTCGTCGCGTCTGATTTCGACGGTGACGGAGACGTTGATCTTGCGGTTGCCTTGCAGAACAGCAACAGCGTACGGGTCCTCTCGAACACCGCCGGGACGTTCACGCCCGGGGGCTCATTCGCGACCGGCACGAACCCGCGGGGCCTGACGGCGGGTGACCACAACGCTGACGGCGCTGTGGACCTCGTCGTGGCGAACCGCGACAGCAACAACGCGACGGTTCTGACGAACCTCGGTGGGCTCACGTTCTCGTCGAACACCGTGGCCACCGGTCCCGATCCCCGCGGCGCAGCGTGGTACGACGCGGACATGGACGGCGATCTCGACTTGGCCGTCGGCAACAACGACAACGATACCCTCTCGCTGTTCACGAACAACGCCGGCGTGTTCACCGCGAACGGGACCGTGGTGGTAGCCGGAGGCAACAGCCCCGACGGGATCACTGCGGCGGATGCCGACCAGGACGGCGACACGGATCTGCTGGTCAGCGCCGGCGGCTTCGTGGTGGTCATGTTCAACGATGCCGGCGCGATCGGCACCCAGTCGCTCGTCGCGACGGGCGGCATCGACAGCGGGGCGATCATCACCGGGGACTTCGACTGCGACGGGTTCATCGACATCGCCGTCGCGAACCAGGACTCGAACAACGCGTCGGTGATTCCCGGCGCGGGAGCAGGCACCTTTGGCGCTCCGGTGATCATCCCCGCCGGCTTGCGTCCCGACGCCATCGCCACTGGCGACCTTAATGGCGACGGCAGCCCCGATCTTGTGGTCGCCAACAGTGATGGCTCGGATGTGACGGTGGCGTTGAACAGCGACAGCTGCGACGGCGGCGGCCCCGGCGGTCCGTGCAACGGGGACGCGAACGGCGACGGAGTGGTCGATCTCGCCGACCTCAACCTGGTGCTGTCGAACTTCGGCAACACCTGCAACTGACCGGCCGGACGGCTGATCAAATCTCTTCCACGCCGCGAGCGGTTGCACAGCACCGCTCGCGGTGTTTGTTTTGGCGGAGGAGAGTGTGCACGCAGCTTAACGTTTGCGCTATGTCTGAAGCAGCGAACTTTTCGTGTCGCCGGCCTGCATCTCGTGCGGGTTTCACCGCGTTGGCGCTTCGGGTGCGAGTCACCGCTTCCGTGGCAACCAAATTGCGTTCAAATGTACCCATGAGATTATGCCGGATTCGCAGAAATCAAAATTCACTGGCTCTTGTTCTGGAAGGCCTTTATATATACTGCCGGGATGGCCACTGACAGACGCAGAACACTGGAGTACATCGAACGCCTCCCGGCCCTCGATGCTCCAGATGTTGTGCCGCTCGCCGGCGATGCGGCCAGCGCTCAGTCGACGCACGCCCGGCGTCGGACGGATCACGAGGCGGTCGCCGATCGGCTTGCCAGGGGCGGCGCCTCCGCCGACATCGGCAACTGCCTCTACGACCAAGCAACTCGTGAGCAAGCGTCAGAATACGAGGGATACATCGAGGACTTCATCGGGACAGTGAAGATCCCGGTCGGTCTCATCGGCCCGCTCCTCGTTCGCGGACCGCACTGCTCCGGGGCGAAATGGATCCCGCTCGCGACCAGCGAGGCGGCGCTCGTGGCTTCGTACCAGCGTGGTGTATCGGCGCTTTCTCGGGCCGGGGGCGTGACGTCGGTGATGCTCGCGGAGTCGGTGGTTCGGTCGCCATGCTTTGTCTTTCCGAGAGCGGAGCAAGCGGCACGGTTCGTCGCCTGGCTCGCGAACGCTTTCGACGACGTTAAAGCCGAAGCAGAGACCACTTCAAACTACGCGAAGTTAAGGGACCTGCGGTTTACGATCGACGGGAATCACGCCTACGTGTCGTTCGAGTATTCCTGCGGTGACGCCGCGGGTCAGAACATGACCACGATCGCGACTGAGGCTGCGTGCCGATTCGTCGAGGCGAAGTCTCCGATCCGGATCGATAGGTGGTATCTCGAGAGCAATCTCTCGGGCGACAAGAAATCCTCCTCGCAGAGTTTCACCCTGACACGCGGCCGGAAGGTGACCGCCGACGCCGTGATCCCCGGTGAGGTGCTGGCGTCCGAGTTCCGGTGCAGCGCAAAGGACATCGAGGCGTACTGGCGGGTCTCCGCTATTGGCGGGATCCTTGCTGGCACGACCGGTGTCCAGGGCCATTTCGCAAACGGGCTCGCGGCGATCTACCTCGCGACAGGCCAGGACATCGCCTGCGTCGCGGAGTCGGCGATCGGAACAACACGACTCGAGGCGCGTGAGGACGGCAGCCTGTACGCCTCGGTGACGCTCCCGAGCCTACTGCTCGGTACGGTTGGTGGCGGCACTACGCTCCCGACGGCGAGGGCGTGCCTCGATCTGATCGGTCTCGAAGATGAGCACGGCGCAGCCGGTCTGGCTGAACTGACCGGGGCCGTGCTGCTTGCGGGTGAACTTTCTCTGGTCGCATCGATTGCGACCGGCTCGTTCGGGCGGGCGCACCGGGTGCTCAGGAAGCGACAGTCGGGACCTTCCAGGGAAGCGAGTCCTGCGGAGCCTCACGATCTTGGGTAATCCATCGCCGACGAGGGCAGACGAGCATGGACTCATCTGGTGGCGCCGCTGGTTGCGCTATCAAGCTGAGCGCTTCCCGCTCCACCAGCACGGACCGCTGATCGCCGTTTTCTCGTACTCTGCCGTGTGTTTCTCGCGTTTGTTGCGAACGGAGCCGGGGGAGGCGTTCACGCTTCCGGGGTTGTTCCCAGGAATGGTCAGCTTCGCCGTGTGCCTCGGGTTCTTTTTCCAGCTTCGCGTGGCAGATGAATTCAAGGACTACGAGGAGGATCTGGCCAACCGTCCGTACCGTCCCGTCCAGCGAGGGCTCGTCACGCGGCGTGAACTGCTCGGCGTGGGGCTCGCCGTTGCTTTTCTCCAGGGCCTGCTTGCAGCGTTGCTCTCACCGTTGCTGCTCGTGCTTCTCGCGATAAGTTGGGCATATTTCCTGCTGATGAGCAGGGAGTTCTTTGTACGATCGTGGCTCCAGAATCGACCGCTCGCCTATATGGCTTCGCACATGCTCATCATGCCCCTCATCGATCTCTTCGCCACGGGTTGCGACTGGCTGGTCGCGGGCGAGCGGCCGAAGGTCGCCGGATTGGCCCTGTTTCTCGGATCGAGTTATTTCAGCGGCGTGATTATCGAGATCGGGCGGAAACTCCGCTCGCCGGAAGACGAAGAATCGGGTGTGAACACCTACTCCGCGATCTGGGGGATGCCGCAGTCAACGCGAGCGTGGCTTATCGCTGTTGTGATCGGTGGCGCACTTGCCGTGGCGGCGTCTACACAGATCGGGTTCGCCCTTCCGGTGGCCTTGGTCGCAGCGGTACTGGTGCTCATCGCGTTCCAGGTCCGAAGCGTGTTCCTGAAGGATCCAAGAGCCGGTCTCGGCAAGCGATTTGAACTCATCTCAGGCATCTGGGTTCTGGCAACGTACCTCACACTCGGGATAGTGCCCGCAGTGATCCGGGGGATTGGGTGAACGGCGCTCCCTATATCCAGTTTCACGACGACATCGCATCCGGCACCGTTCTCGGCGGTAAAGCCTCAGCGCTGCACGAGTTGTCGGAGTATGTGATCCCGGAGTGGTTCGTGGTTACTCCAGATGCTCGAAACTCAGGATATTCTGATATTGAATGTCGGATCGCCGAGGCGTGCGAGCGGCTCGATGCGACCGGATCCACTTTCGCAGTACGCTCATCGGCGGCGGCCGAAGACGGGCTTGATCACAGCTTCGCCGGTCAATTTGAGAGCTATCTGCGGGTCCCGAAGGCCGAAGTCGCAGCGCGGGTTCGGGAGGTGTGGGACTCGGCGTCGAGCCAGCGCGTGTCGATCTATTCTCGGGAACGTGGGCTCGACACCGATATCGCGATGGCGGTACTCGTCCAGCGAATGATCGAGCCGGTCTGTGCCGGGGATACGAACGTCTCGATCTCTTACGTGCGAGGGACAGCGGAGCGCCTGGTTGGTGGAGAGGAGACCGGCTGCCTTATCCGGGTGTCTGATGACGGCCGAGTCTCCCACCAAAGCGGGGACGATGAAACAAGCGGTTTGGTCGACGACACGTTAGCGAAACGGATCGCTGATCTTGTCCGATCGGTCTCGCAGGCACGGGGGCGGCCTCAGGACATCGAGTGGGCGTGGGACGGCGACCGGTTATACCTGCTGCAGGCGCGGCCGATCACGGCCGTGCCGATCGGCGAACTGTCTGTGTGGGACAACAGCAACATCGCCGAGAGCTACGCCGGGGTGACGACACCGCTGACCTTTTCGTTCGCCCGCCGGGCGTATGAGGAGGTTTACCGCACGTTCTGTAGGGTCATGGGTGTGCCCAATCGCGTGATCCACCAGAACGATCGGGTATTCCGTCACATGCTTGGGTCGTTGAACGGGCAGGTGTACTACAACCTGATGAACTGGTATCGGCTGATCGCGATGCTCCCAGGTTACCGGCTCAATGCGCCGTTCATGGAGCAGATGATGGGCGTCGAGTCCGCACTGCCAGCGGAGGCTGCCTCGCTTCTACGCGAAGAGGCTTCCGGCGGGAACCGGGTAGTCGCGGCATTCCGGCTCGGACGGAGTCTCACGACGTTGGCGTACCGCTACATGACACTCGGAAGGCGGATCGATAGTTTCAA
>CAXAVQ010000070.1:0-10115 GCA_963971985.1 uncultured bacterium | reverse complement strand
CCATCACCTGCGCAAGGCCGGTGCCGAGGTCACGATCTTCCCCAACGGACGCGAGTGCCTGCGCGCGCTCACCGCCGATGAGACCCCGTCGGGGCCGCTCTCGTCACCCGCACCGTGCGACCTCGTGCTCACCGATATGCAGATGCCCGAGATGGACGGCTACACACTGGCCCGCACGCTGCGCAGCAAGGGATGGAACCTCCCGATCATCGCGCTCACCGCGCACGCGATGGAGGACGACGAACAGAAGTGCCTCCGCGCCGGCTGCGACGGCTACGCCAGCAAGCCCATCGACCGCGATGTGCTCATCGCACTCTGTCGCACGGGCTTCTCCTCACGCGGGCGAGGAGCCGCGTAAGAGCTCGATCGACTTTCGGGACACCCGACGACACAGCCCGCTGGCCCAACGCACACCCGCCTGATCAGGGGAACTTATCTCCTGCGCCGCATCGTGATGAATAACATCGCGACATACCTTATTCCGGTGGGACAGGCTTGCCACTATTCCTTGATACCCCGCAACGCCTCAATACGCCCGACGCATCGCTGGAACCCAGACGTGCAGATATGTCGAATTTTCCGCAGTTTTCTTGGTGATTTCAGGCTCGCCCGGTATGGTGAGATTGCAGTTCCTTGACTCCCGCACGGGGAACAAGGAGGAGAAGATCCCGCTGTTCATGTGCACAGTCGGGATGAGAAAACCGAGAAGAAGGAGGAGTCCTATGTACACCAAGATCGCATTTACCACACTGATCGTCGCCGGAGCATCGAGCGCGTTCGGAGGAGTGTCCGTATTCACCGACCAGGCAGCGTGGGAGGCGGCGGTCTCGAACGCCGGGTTCGTACCGATCGAGGAAACCTTCGACGGCCTCACGATCAACAACATGCAGCCCTCGGGCGGCCCGTACATGATCAACGGCGATTTCTCGATCAGCGTTGAGGGCACCGACTCGCCCAACGCAGACGACGCGTTCATCGACGGCGGTGTGTTCCACGGCGAGATCTTCCCCAACGACGATCACAGCGGCTACCGCCACGACTTCAACAGCGACATCGTCGCATTCGGGCAGTTCTACGACGGCGCCGCCTCCGGGCTCGGCATCCAGATCCAGACGTCCATCGGCACCTTCGACATCTTCGACGATGGCGGCCTCACCGGCTTCCAGGACGGCTTCCTCGGCTTCCTGATCACCGACGGCAGTTCGCTCTCGAGTGTGACGATCATCGGCAGCGATGCCGACGGTGGCACCGCAGTCGGCGAGATCTACGACGCCACCAACGCGGTTTACGCGTTCATCCCGACCCCTGGCAGTGCCCTGCTGCTCGGCCTCGGCGGCCTCGCAGCGATGCGCCGGCGTCGCTGAGCAGAGCACCCGGCCGATCCGAGCATCCCGATCTCGGCCGCGGACCTCCCCGGAGGTTCGCGGCCTTTTTTATGCCCCGACGCTGCTGTCCGACAGAGCCGGGCGCCGAGAGTCAATCGTCTGCCTTATGCTGGGAGAGTGAACAGCAACGCGCCCAAGACGATCGGTCCGTACTCCATCTCTCAGGAGATCGGGCGTGGCGGCATGGGCGTCGTCTACCTCGCGCGAGATACGCGTCTCGATCGCGACGTGGCGATCAAGGCACTGCCCGAGCATCTGGAGTCCGACCCGGATCGTTTGGCCCGGTTCCAGCGCGAGGCCCGTGCGCTCGCCTCGATGAACCATCCGAATATCGGGGCGATCCACGGCCTTGAGGTCGAAGGCGGCAGGCACTACCTCGTGCTCGAGTTCGTCGCGGGCGAATCGCTCGACGCCCGGCTCGCGCGCGGGCCGATGGACATCGTCGAAGCCACCGAAATCGCCATCCAGATCGCGTCCGCGCTCGAAGCGGCGCACGACAAGGGCATCGTCCACCGCGATCTCAAGCCCGCCAACATCATGCTCACGCCCGACGGCACCGCGAAGGTGCTGGACTTCGGCCTCGCGCGTACACCGGAGGTCACGGGGTCGAGCACCGACGTCACCGTACCACCGGATTCGCCGACGCTCACCAGCCCGGTGCCGGTCCATAGCCCGACGATTCCGGGCGCGATTATGGGCACCGCGGGCTACATGAGCCCCGAGCAGGCCCGCGGGCGCACCGTTGACAAGCGCAGCGATATATTCAGTTTCGGCTGCGTGCTCTACGAGATGCTGACGGGCCTGCGTCCGTTCTCCGGCGAGACCGTTGCCGATGTGCTCGGCGCGACCCTCCATAAGGAACTCGACCTCAGCCTGCTCCCGGCGCAGACCCCCGCCAATGTCCGGCGCGTGCTCAAGCGCTGCCTCGCCAAGGACAAGCGTCAGCGCCTGCACGACATCGCCGATGTGCGCCTCGAACTCAGCGAGCCGGACACCATCGACGCGCCGGCCCCACCCGCGGCGACATCATCCCGCCGCGATCGGCTCATGCAGATCCTCGTCCCGATCCTGATCGTGGTCGCGGCGTGGGCGTGGATCAACCGCCCGAGGACGCAGACAACAGAGCAGCCGCGCGCCGAACTCCCCGTGGTCTGGTTCGAGCAGGAGATCGAAGGTATCGTCGACACGGTCCTGCTTTCACCGGACGGGACCAAGGTCGTCTACGCCCTCGACTTCGGCGAGAAGGTCTGGCTCCGCTCTCTGGACCAGGCCGAACCGCGGGAACTCGATATCCCGGATGATGCCGCGATCCTCGGATGGAGCGACGACTCGAGCACGGTGTATTACGCCGATGGATTGGTCGGGCTGCGCGAGGCCAAGGGTCTGTGGAGGCTCGATGTCGCTCGGAACACCAAGCGGTTCGTCGCCGAGATGCCTTCCGACGGTTTCGTCTTTACCGGCGCACCCTCCATCACCGAGGTGGCCGGTGAGCGACTGATTCTCAGCTTGGCCGCGGCGGGGCTCTTTGAGTTCGATATCGACGGCGGCGAGGCCAGGCACGTCGTCGAGCCGGTCGACGGCGAGATCCTGATCTCGCCGTCGGCGCTCCCCGGCACCAGCGCAGTCATCTTCAGCAATGTCAACGATGGAAAGCTCGAATTGCTCGAGGAGGGTGAGCGCACCACGATCCTCGAGCGCCCCGGCGCGAGGCTCGGCATGGCGACCTACGCGCACCCCGGGGTGGTGTTCTTCGAAGTCTACGGAAGCGATCAGCTCGCCGGCGTGTGGGCCGTTCGCTTCTCGATCGACGAACGCCGGGTGATCGGCGCCCCGATCCGCGTGTTCGATCGGGGTGAGATTTCGCCGTCGCGATCGGGCCAGCTTGTGTTCGTCCCAGAGAGCCGGGGCCAGCCTCACCTCAGAGAACTGGTCTGGTTCGATCCCGCGGGCGCGACGGTCGAAGCCGCCTTCGGGCAACCGCTGTACGACATGCTGCACCCGGCCCTGCATCCGGACGGCGAGCGGGTCGTCGTGAGTGCGCGCGCCGACGGACTGGCCGAACGAACCCTCGACCTGCATGTTCTGAACCTCAGGACCGGTGCCCGCTCCCAGCTCTCCGACGACCTGGGGAGCGACATCTTCCCCGCGTGGCGGAACGACGGCGAGAGCATCCTCTTCAACACCTGGGCAGCCGGCGTACGCCATCTGCGCGAGCGCAGCCCCAACAGCCAGGAGTCGGTGCGCACGATCGACGATCGAGTCGGCCGGTTCGACCTCTCCGCGGATGGAGAGTACCTGCTGATCGCCCTCGACACGCTCGATTACATCAGGAAGAGCAGCGACGAACGGAACACCTTCGCAGATGTTGGCAGTTGGGACTTCGACCTGCACCCGGATGCGAAGTTCATCGCGTACGTGCCCGCCCCGGCATCCGGCATCGTTCTGCGACCGTTTCCCTCCGGTGAGGGACGCACGCAGGTCGTCAGCGGTGAGGCCGAATGGTTGCGCTTCAGCCCGGACGGCCGATCGCTCTTCTATTGGGTCGGCGACACGCTGATGTCCGCGCCGGTCGATCTCAGCGGCTCCCAGCCGGTCGTCGGAAGCCCGAATCGCGTGCTCTCGGCCTCAGATCACAGTTTGCGGCCGAGGACGGGCTACGACTTCGGGCCCGACGGCCGCCTCCTGATGATCCGCGCCACCGAGGAAGAACTCAGCGAGACCAGAACCTCGCGGCTCACGGTCATCCAGAACTGGCCGGAAGCCCTGGATCTGAAACCCGACGCGGACGGTCGCTGACCAGCACGCTGGGGGGTGTCGCTCGACTTTTCCCTCACATTCGGGTATCGTCTCGGCGGATCCGTGGATGATCGGGCCCACTCGACAACGATTCGACCCCCCTCCTGCTTTATGAGGGTGCAGCAGCACCCGGAGCGGCGGCGGTATCCAAACAGCCGGACCCCCGATCAATCCGGATTTCAACCTTCTAGGAACGCATGCATTTTTCTGATCTCGGGCTCATCGAGCCCATCGTTCGCGCTGTAGACGCGGCTGGCTATTCCTCCCCCACCCCCATCCAGGAACAGGCCATCCCGG
The DNA here is from genome assembly GCA_963971985.1 of uncultured bacterium. GTDB lineage: Bacteria > Planctomycetota > Phycisphaerae > Phycisphaerales > UBA1924 > JANSXG01. The sequence continues at coordinate 5,637 of CAXAVQ010000070.1, read as the reverse complement.
TCGCCCTCGACGGCCAGGATATCCTCGGCTGCGCGCAGACCGGCACCGGCAAGACCTGTGCCTTCGCCCTGCCCATCCTCGACCAGCTCTCCGACGGTGCCGGCAACGGCAAGCGCAAGAAGAGCGGCCAGGGACGCCCGCCGCGGGCGCTCGTGCTCTGCCCGACGCGCGAGCTGGCGATGCAGATCTTCGACAGCTTCGTCACCTACGGGAAGTTTCTCCCCCTGCGTCACACCGTCGTCTTCGGCGGCGTGAACCAGCACCGCCAGGTGCAGGCCATGCGCGCAGGCATCGACGTGCTCATCGCCACCCCCGGACGCCTGCTCGACCTGATCAACCAGGGCCACATCGACCTCAGCGCCGTTGAGACGCTCGTCCTCGACGAGGCCGACCGGATGCTCGACATGGGCTTCATCCACGATATCCGCAAGGTCGTGAAGATGATCCGCGAGGACCGCCAGACCCTGCTGTTCTCGGCGACCATGTCGCGCGAGATCCGCACGCTGGCCGACTCGATCCTGACCGACCCGGTCTCCATCGAGACGGTGCGCGAGTCCACCACGGCGGACGCGATCGCGCAGCGTGTCTACATGGTCGAGAAGGGCAACAAGGTCCAGATCCTCGAGCGGATCCTCAAGCACGACGACACCGGGCGCTCGCTGGTGTTCACGCGCACCAAGCACGGCGCGGACAAACTCGTGAAGTTGCTGCGCCGGGCCGAGATCCGGGCCGAGGCCATCCACGGCAACAAGAGCCAGAACGCGCGCACCCGCGCTATGCAGGACTTCCGCTCCGGGCGCACCAACGTGCTCGTTGCCACCGACATCGCGTCACGCGGCATCGACGTCGACGAGATCACCCACGTCTTCAACTACGACATGCCCGCCGACGCCGAGACCTACGTGCACCGGATCGGGCGGACCGCCCGGGCGGGCGCTTCGGGCATCGCGATCTCGCTGTGCGATCGCGACGAGACCGGGCTGCTGCGCGAGGTGCTCAAGCGCACCGAGGCGACTATCGAGTTCGGCACGGACTTCGAGGAACTGACCTTCGCGACCGAACTCCAGGCCAAGCCGGATCGCCCGGCGCGGAAGAACTTCCGCGGCAAGCGCTCGTATCGCGGCCAAGGCTCGAACGGTCCGAAGCGCGAAGGTCGCGTCGGCGGTCGGGACGGGCATCGCGGAGGCGGCGGCGGCAAGCCCGGCGGTCGTCCGGGCGGAAAGCCCGGAGCCGGTGCCGGCAAGCGGAAGCGCTCCAAGTCGCCCGCGTCCCGCTAAGCGGGATCGGCAGCCGATGAATCGATCGCGGATCGCCTTCGGGCGATCCGCTTTGCTTTTTGGATGGACCACGCGGCGTTGAGCACGAACGCGCTCAGGATGACCCAGATGTACCAGCCCTCGGGCGGGTTCAGGGTGAGGATGCGCGCGTAGTCACCCGTGAGGCCGCAGCCGGGGCACCAGCCGAGGATGGGGCGCGCAAGGCAGCCGGAGCCGGGGCGTGGGCCGCCGGCGGCGATCCAGATCGCGTAGGCGGTGAACAGCGCGAGCGGCAGGTTCGCGCTGATGAGCACCCAGCGTGCGGCGTTGGTCGGATGGGTCTTAACTGGCGAGCGGCTGGCCGTTGGCATCGCGGATTTTGCCTGTCGCGATGAGAATGATGTCGATGATCCACCAGATGTAGCAGCCACCGAGGGTGATGAGCTTGAGGATGCCCAGGCCGATGTGCCCGAGGTAGAAGCGGTCGATGCCGAGGGAACCGAGGAAGATCGAGAGGAGCAGCGCGACAAGGAAACTGCGCTGGTTGCCCTGGCCCATGGGGTAGTTCTGCTCTTGCGGATGCTGGCTCATTCTGGCTTTCCTCGGTCTGCGGGTGGCGGAGCGAAGGCGTGCGCAACCGATGGGCACGGCCGGCTCCCACTTTTCCTTAGGGAAAGTAGTGACCGGCTTGCAAGTCCGCAAGGGAGCAGACGCCTGAGGACGCTGGTTGTTCCTACAGCACCGCGACCATCACGAAGGCGGTGACGGTGACGAGGCCGATGGCGCCGATGAGCAGTTGCTTGCCGCTGCTGGAGCCGGCGGCCTCCTCGCGAGTGATCGCGTGTCCGCAGTTCTGGCAGAGGGGTGCGTCGTGGTAAACGGCGGTTCCGCAGTCTGGGCAGGGGATATCGTCGGTGCCGAAACGTGCGACGTCGGCTTCGGAGGGGCCTTCGTGGTCGGCGTCGAATTCGCAGCCGAACTTGTTGTTGCCGCAGCAGCTCATGGGCGGGGTCCTTTGCTGGGGGAACCGGAGCGTCGCTCACGCATGGCGGCGACCTTGGGGTCGACGAAGGCGTCGGGTTGGGCGACGAGTTTGATCTTGTTGATGGCGACGGCGGAGCGTCGGATGAGGTCGGTCTCGAGCCCGGAACGGAGCATCCGGTCGAGGATGTAGCGGGTGGAGTGGTCGCGGACGCCGATGGTCAGCACGCCGCGCTGGAGCCCGACCACGCTGGTGCGATCGAGCAGTTCCGGCGGGCAGGCGCGTTCCCAGAGGGCGGCGGAGCCGGCGACTCGCTTCTCGGTGCGCTGCAGGTCGCGCTGGGTGGAGGCGAACAGGCGGGAGACCTCGACGCGGCGCGAGCGGGACTCGATCTGGTCCTGTCTGCGCTGGAGGGCGTTTTGTGCCTGGCGGGGGTTCATAGCGTCATTCTAGTCGAGCGCGGGGGTGATCCGAGGGCAAAAATGACACAGGCCTCCGTCTAGGAAGGCCTATGCACAGGAAGAGATTGGGCCCCGTTCGGGTTCAGCGACGGCGACGGGTGGCGCAGACGCCGGCCATGCCCAGCAGAGCGACGGCTCCGGGGGTCGGGACGAGCACGCCGTTGAGTTCGAAGCGGTGCGATGCGTCGGTCTCGTTCCCGCCGATCGCGAGGTCGTTCGTACCGATGATGGGCGCGGTCGTTCCGAGGAACCACTGGCCGGTGAACTCGTCGCCGACGACGGCCTGGATAAGACCGTTGGCAGGGACGATGACCTCGGAGTTGAGGGTGATGGTCCAGATGAAGTTCCCGCCCTGGGGGAGGGTGACACCGAAGCTGTCGACGAGGTTCTCATCGGAGTCAAAGAACTGGAAGGACATGGTGCCGTCGACTTCGGCGACGCCGCCGACGAAGCGGAAGGAGGTGAGGAGGATGTCGTCCTCGGCATCGGTGCCGTAGTCGTCGAAGCCGATGGTGCCGGTGGCGGCGGCGAAGGCGGTGTAGGGGCCGTCGATGGCGCTGTAGAAGGAGGGGTCCAGCTCGCCGCGACCGGCGTCGGCGCTGTCGAGCGGGGTGGCGGTGAGGGTGTACATGCTCGGATCGAGCAGGTTGAAGTCGCCGCTGATGGGGGCGGCGCTGGCGATGCCGGCGACGGACAGTCCGGCGATGGCGGTCAGAATGGTCTTGGTCATCTCTTGCTCCTGGTTTGGGCGCGACGGGGCGCGACGGGCATGGTGCCGGGGTCCGCACATAAGGACCACAGCGGTGCCGGCGCGTCAGGCCGACCGGCATCAAACAAATACACCCAATTTGGGGAGTTGGACTTCCAGAAACCGTTGTTTTGCGCAGTTTTTTCACTGCGAGACGAGCCAATCGCGTTATCGGGACCGGGGTTCCCCGCGCGGTGTAAAACTGGGCAAATGTTCACCGCCGAACGTCGGGCTTATCGGCTGACGCCCGCGCGGATGCCGGTACACTCCCGCCCGCGATGTCTTCCCACGCCACCATGCGCAAGGTCTTTCAGTATGCCCTGCTCGCCGCGTTGCTGGCGGTGTTCGGCATGTTCCTGATCTACCCGATCTGGCTGACGGTCGAGGGCGGTTTCCGGCCCTCGCCGGGCGAGGAAGGGTTCACGCTCCGGCACCTGAAGCTGGTCTTCATGGACCCGGTGCTGGTGGCGGGTCTGCGAAACGCCTTCCTGATCGCGGTGGGCACGACGACGCTGAGCATCGCGATCGCGCTGCCACTGGCGGTGCTGTCGGCGAAGTACCGGTACCCGGGCAAGATGCTCTGGAACTCGATCATCCTGGTGCCCCTGATCCTGCCGCCGTTCGTCGGGGCGATCGGGCTGCAGGCGATCATGGGGCGCGAGGGGACGATCAACACCATCTTCGGGACCAGCATCGACTTTCTCGGCAACCAGTCCACGAAGTTCTGGATGGTCGTCTTGATCCAGGCGCTGCACCTGTACCCGATCATCTATCTGAACGCGACGGCGGCTTTGGCCAACCTCGACCCGGCGCTCGACGAGGCGGCGGAGAACCTGGGCATCGGGCCGTGGAAGCGGTTCTTCAAGATCACGCTCCCCCTGATCCGTCCGGGCCTGTTCGCGGGCTCGACGATCGTGTTCATCTGGGCGTTCACCGAGCTCGGCACGCCCCTGATGTTGAACTTCTACACCGTCACGCCGGTGCAGATCTTCAGCGGGATCAAGGAAGTGACGACCTCGGCCCAGCCCTACGCGCTCACCGTCGTGATGCTGGTCGCGGCGATCGGGATGTACGTGCTCGGCAAACTGGTCTTCGGGGGCAAGGCGTACGCGATGTACGCCAAGGCCTCGCGCGCCGGCGAGGAGGCCCAACTGACGAAGGGCTGGGGCCTGTTCGCGGCGGGGCTGTTCGCGGTCGTGACCGCCGCGGCGCTGATCCCGCACATCGGCGTGGTGCTGGCGGCGTTCTCTGCGGAGGGCGCGTGGTACCAGTCGGTGGTGCCGACGGAGTTCACGCTGCACAACTTCGAGCAGGCGCTGGGGCACCCCTTGGCGTTCGGCTCGATCGTGAACAGTCTGAAGTACGCCTCACTGGCGGTGATCCTGGACATCGTGCTGGGCATCCTGATCGGCTACATCATCGTGCGCACCAAGATCAAGGGGCGGATGCTGCTGGACTCGCTGGCGATGCTGCCTCTCGCGGTGCCGGGGCTGGTGATGGCGTTCGGGTTCGTCGCGCTGTCGATCAAGCTCGAGGGGATGGACCCGATCTTCGGCGTGCAACTGTTCGGTGAGGACGGGCTGATCAACATCTCGATCGTGGGGAGCATGCCCAACCCGATCATCCTGCTGGTGATCGCCTACGGCATCCGTCGGCTGCCGTACGTGGTGCGCGCGACGGTGGCGGGGCTGGAGCAGACCTCGGGCGAACTGGAAGAGGCGGCGGTGAACCTCGGGGCCTCGACCTTCACGGCGGTGCGCAAGATCATCGTGCCCCTGATCATGGCGAACCTGATCGCGGGCGGCCTGCTGGCGTTCAGCTTCGCGATGCTGGAAGTGTCCGACTCGCTGATTCTCGCGCAGCAGGAGGGCGACTACCCGATCACGAAGGCGATCTACGCGTTCAGCGAGCGCCTCGGCGATGGGCACGGCATCGCGAGCGCGATGGGCGTGTGGGGCATGGCCCTGCTGACGGTGACGCTGGTGGGCGCGAGCGTAATGCTTGGGAAGAAGCTTGGGGCGATATTTCGGGTTTGAGGGGTTTGTTTCTGGGTGGCATGGCCACGCGCAGCGTGGCTATGCGGGCTTCCCAGAGACATAGCCACCCCAGCGCATCACCGCCTTGGCGCGCATCGGACGGGCTCGGGCGCATCGCCACTTTCCGATCTTCTGAGAAAATTTTCTCCCGTCA
>CAXAVQ010000069.1:0-10120 GCA_963971985.1 uncultured bacterium | reverse complement strand
CTGATGGCCAAGGACCGGCAGATCCCCAAGACCGATCGCGAGTTCATCCGCACCAACCTCTCGAACGCGCAGTGGCTGATCGACGCGATCAACCAGCGCCAGAACACGCTGCTGCGCGTCATCAAAGCGGTCGTCGCGGCCCAGCGCGACTTTTTCGACATGGGCCCGCAGGCGATGAAGCCGCTGCCGATGACGCAGGTCGCCGACCAGCTCGGCATCCATGTCGCGACGGTCTCGCGCGCGGTCGCCGGCAAGCACATTCAGACGCCGCGAGGCATTTTCCCGCTGCGCAAGTTCTTCACCGGCGGCACGCAGACCGACGAGGGTGAGGACGTTTCCTGGGACGCGATCAAGGTCGCGCTGCAGGAGGTCATCGAGGCCGAGGACAAGAAGAAGCCGCTGTCCGACGAGGCGATCGTGAAGGCGCTCAAGGACAAGGGCATCGAGATCGCGCGCCGCACGGTCGCGAAGTACCGGGGGCAGTTGGATATCCCGCCGGCGAGGATGCGCCGGGAGTTTTAGGCCTCGCGGGCCGATATCGGCCGGGGTGATCACACCGCCCGATCCGAGTGCTTTTCGACCGCGATTCGCGCGTTCGCGAAGATTCTTCGTTGCACTGACTTGCGTGTGGTGTAGTCTGAGTCATCCGATCGGCGTGGGGTTGAGACAACCATCGAACGCTGATGAAAGGACGACGCTATGGCAGCACCGAAGAAAACCGGAACATTTAACGCTCTTACTCAGGCGGAACCGGGCCGAACGAAACCGCCGCTGCTCTGCCAAACCCTGGTGCTCCTGACGGCCCTCGGCTCGGCTGCGGTTGCGCAGGCGGGCTCGGCGGCGGAGTTGTTCAAGCTCACAGCGAGCGACGCAACCCCCGCGGATCGCTTCGGTAGGGCGATCGCGGCCGATGGGAACCTGGTGGCGATCGGTTCGGGTCGGGATAATGACGCCGGTGCTTTTTCCGGTTGTGTGTATCTCTTCGACGCGACCACAGGCCAGCAACTCAGCAAACTGATCGCCTCGGATGCTGCCGCTCAAGACGGCTTCGGCCTATCTGTCGCGGCGGATGGTGGGTATCTGCTTGTCGGGGCGCCGGGCGACGACGACTCCGGCAGCGCCTCAGGATCTGTTTACCTTTTCGATCTGAGCACAGGTCAGGAACTTTTCAAACTCACCGCTTCTGACGGAGCGGCGTTCGACAACTTCGGTGCTGCCGTCGCGATACACGGTCAATATGCGGTGATCAGTTCGCCTCGTGACGATGACGGCGGTCAGGACTCCGGGTCGGCGTATGTCTTCGATATCAATACGGGTCAGGAATTGCACAAACTCACGGTTTCCGATCCCGAACCGAATCACGATTTCCGAGCGGTCGCGACGAACGGTTCTGTTGCTGTGATCGGCGCCTCCACGGACGAAGACAACGGGCATGGGAGTGGCGCGGCGTATGTATTCGACCTCGTCACCGGGCAGCAGTTGGCCAAGCTGACTCCATCGGATGCCGAAGCGGAAGACCGCTTTGGTTGCTCGGTCGCTCTGCACGACAACATCGCGGTGATCGGAGCCTTCGGAGAAGCGGACCCGGGGCTTCGGTCCGGCGCCGCGTATGTCTTCGATCTGGATACCGGAGCCCAACTTCACAAGCTCCGCCCCTGTGATTTGGGGGCTGGGGATTCGTTTGGGCACTCAGTCGCTCTAGAAGGTTCGACGGCCTTGATCGGGGCGTATCGAGCGGACATTCCCGCATCATCGGCGGGCTCCGCCTATATCTTCGATGTGACCACCGGAGGACAGTTGTTCAAACTCAGAGCGTCCGATGCCGACGCCTTCGATGAGTTCGGGAACTCGGTGGCGATGACCGATTCGTACTTCGTCGTGGGCGCGCATGAGAACGACGACGCGGGCAACAACTCCGGTTCGGCGTATGTGTTCGCGCCGCAGCCGGGTGCGGGCTGCCCGGGAGACTTGAACGACGACGGGGAAGTCAATCTCGTTGATCTGAACATCCTGCTGAGCTCGTTCGGCGGAAGCGGCAACTGCGGCGACATCAACGGTGACGGAGAGACCGATTTGGCCGACCTCAACACGCTGCTGGCGGACTTTGGCGCTTCTTGCAACTGAGTCATGGCCGGACGATGTCGCCTGCGGCGATCCGGGACAATTCGTCTGATCTGTCGGGTTTCAGACCGCGCCACGCGCGGTTTCTTATGCCACCCAACCCCCTCAAGTCGGTAGGCTGTAGGCATGAAGAAACTCACCTCCGCCGTCGCTCTGTGCGCTGTCTGCGCGTCCGCCAGTATCCAGAACGCCGCGGCGGATCCGCCGGCGGACTTCGTGGTCCACCCCGAGGCGCCCAGCGTCACGTACCACTCGATCGAGATCGATGGCGAGACCATCCACTACCAGGCCCAGGCGGGGACGCTCTCGCTGACCGGCGATGAGTACGAGGAGACCGCCCGGATTTTCTATATCTCCTATCGCAAACTGGCCGAGCCGTTCGACTCGTCGGTCGAGGGGCTCGAGCCGAAGTTCCCCGACCCGGCGACGAGGCCGATCACGTTCTCGTTCAACGGCGGGCCCGGCTCGTCGAGCGTGTGGCTGCACCTGGGCATCTTCGGGCCCAAGAAGGTGAAGTACGCCGACGACTTCGGCAACCCCGGCCCGCCGCCGTACACGGTGGAGGACAGCCCGCAGTCGCTGCTGGACCAGTCGGACTTCGTGTTCATCGACCCGGTGTCGACGGGCTTCTCGCGGGCATCGGGCGAGGCGGACGATCGCGATTTCTACGGGCTGGAGAACGATGCTCGCTCGGTGTCGGAGTTCATCCGTCGCTTCGTGACGCGCTGGGACCGCTGGGGCTCGCCCAAGTTCATCGCGGGCGAGAGCTACGGCACGACCCGGTGCGCCGCGATCGCGCCGATCCTGCAGGACCGGCACGGCATGCACCTCAACGGCGTGGTCCTCGTCTCGGCGGTGCTCAACTTCCAGACCATCCGCTTCGGCATCGGCAACGACCTGCCCCACGTGCTGTTCCTGCCGACTTTCGCGGCGACGGCGCAGTTCCACACCGCCGACGACCCGAAGACCGGCGACGAGCTGCGCGAGTTCATGGACGAGGTCGAGGCGTTCGCGATCGAGGAGTACATGCCGGCGCTCGCCAAGGGCGACTCGCTGCCGGAGGCCGAGCGCAACGAGATCGTGCGCAAGCTGGCCGAGTACACCGGACTGAGCGAGACCTACATCCGGCAGGTGAACATGCGCCTGTCGGTCGGGCCGTTCAACAAGGAACTGCTGCGCGAGGATGCGCGGACGGTGGGGCGTCTGGACTCGCGCTTCAAGGGCATCGATCGCGAGGCGGCCGGTGACCGCTACGAGTACGACCCGTCGTATGCCGCGATTCAGGGCATCTACACCGGCGCCCTCAACAACTACCTGCGGACGGAACTGAACTACCGCTCGGACCTGCCCTACGAAATCCTGACTGGTGTGTCGCCGTGGTCGTACGAGCCGGCGGGGCGGGCGCGGTACGTGAACGTGGCCGAACGCCTGCGCAGCGCGATGGCATCGAACCCGCACCTGCGCGTCTTCCTCGCCAGCGGCTACTACGACCTCGCCACCCCGCACTATGCGTCGGACTACACCTTCAACACGATGCAACTCGAGGAGTCGCTGCAGGACAACTACGAGACGCACTACTACGAGGCGGGGCACATGATGTACCTGCACCGCCCGTCGATCGAGAAGCTGAAAGCGGATCTTGACGCGTTCTACGAGAGCGTTCCGGTGGCGGAGTGAGGGAGTGGCAGCGCGAGGGTGCCGGGGTCTGAGCGCAGCGAAGGCCCCGCAATGAACGGAGAGGCAGTAGCAACTCCAACATCGAGCGATTCGCCTCTATCGCGGCGAGGCTTTTCCTGGTTCTCAGTATTCCTCGGGGCCTGCGCTGCGCTTAGACCCCGGCACCCAATCCCCGCCCTTGCACCCGTTCGCGATTCAGCGCGTCCCAGCCAGCCGCCGCGTCGTCGTGTCGAACGTCTTGACCATGCTCGCCTTCATCGCGAGCACGATCAGGATGTACGCCGTTGCGGCGATGAGGCAGCCGGCGATCAGGCCGATGCGGGCCTGGCCGAGGTCGTCGGGGGCGTCGATGCTCGCGCCGAGGGCGGCGACCGGGTTCAGGCAGGCGTAGGCCAGTGATGGGGGCGTGAACGCGCTGAGGAACGGGCCCACGGTCGAGATGCCGGTGCCGGCCTGCCAGCCACAGACGCCCACGATGCTCCCGACGAGCCCGACGACCGCGACGGTGGCGACGACCGAGCCGATCGTGCCGCGGCTCATGAGCGACCACTGCAGGCCGACGATGATCGCGAAGGCGAGGAAGGCGATGGTCACGATGGGGAGCGTGAAAGCGACCTCGGGCAGGATGACCGGGGCGTCGATGGTGAGCGTGCCGCGCGAACTGGAGACGACCGACGTGGCGACGGTGACGCCGTCAGTGCGTCCGAAGCCGTCGAAGAGGACGTAGAGGCCCGCGATGGCCATGGTCCCGACCGGGATCGCGAGCAGTGGGGCGAGGTAGCTGATCAGGCCGCGGATCTTGCCGTTGAGGTAGTAGGCCTGGCTCAGCGGCGTGGTGAGCAGCAGGTCGAGCGTGCCGTCCTCGCGTTCGCGACTGATGGCGGTCGCGCTCATGTTGATGGCAATGAGCACGATGACCGCGAACTCGGTGAGGAAGGTCGCGAGCAGGGCGAAGCGGAAGGCTTCGTGATCGAGACCGGCGCGATGGTAGACAACCGTCAGGCCGATGCCCCAGAGCGCGCCAGCGAGGATGAAGCCCCAACGGGCGAGGAGCTTGGGCAGGGTGTTCGCCCGGGCCGCGGCTTCGCGCCAGGCGACGGGGTTATTCCAGACCTCGCGTGCGGGGCGGGTGTCGGCATCGCGCGCGCCGAGGCCGAACATCTTGCGGTACCACGGCACGCCCTGGGTCGCGCCGACCTGCCGGAGGGTGAGCGAACTCACGAGGCACATCGCCAGACTCAGCCCGATGCTCAGCCAGCACCAGACCGCGACCGGGCTGCCGAACCACAGGCGGGCGAAGGGCCCCATGTCGGCGAGCGCGACGGCGTCTGGTCGCGGGTACGACGACGGCTGGAGCAGGGCCTCCAGCGCGAGGAAGGGGTTGATCGGGGTGAAGACGGTCACGCCGCCCGCACCGGCGGGCGAACCGCCACGCAGCGCGAGGTCGATGGCGAAGGTGACGCCGATGTAGCTGACCACGGCGGCATAGAAGGTGAAGACCGCGCGTCGCCCGGCCAGCCGGTTGACCGCCAAGGCGATCGCGATCGCCCCGACCAGCAAGGCCGCGGCCGCGGAGACGATGTAACTCATGAGCACGGCTCGTCCCGGCACGCCCCCGAAGTACTGGGTGATGGCGAAGAGCGGGAGCGAACAGGCGAGCAGCGCGAGGACGAAGAACAGGCGCCCGAACAGATTGCCCAACACGATCTGGGGGGTGCTGAGCGGGGTGGTCAGCAGCACGTCCCAGTTCTTCGGGTTGCTCTCCTGCGCGATGGCCCCGGCCATGAAGACCGGGGTGAGGATGCAGATAAGGCCCAGTTGGAAGTAGGCGACCCACTGGAAGGCCGACGCACCGGCTGCCGCGAGGTCGCGATAGTTCTGGACCGCGGCGTTGGACTGCATGAGCAGGGCCAGGAGCACGACGATCAGCACCCCGAGGTAGGCCGAGCGGATGTAGAGATGGCGGAGCCGGCGCGAGCCGCTGTTGACCAGTCGGACGCAGATCGGGTTCAGGGGGAGCAGGGTGAGAAGCCAGCGGCTGAGGTTCGTCACGGTCGGCATGCTATCCCCGGCGGGGCGTGCGGTCACCTGCGGGAGGGGGGCGGTTGGGCGGGAACTCCCATTCGGGCGGGGATCTGCTACGATCTGATGGTTCTCTCGTAAGTCTCGGCTTGCGAAGGAAATCCAATCTGATCTGTGACCACCGGCCCGCGACCTGGAACGCGGCCGGCGCCAAAAGCCACACGCCCTCGCCGGCGTTGCTTCCAGGGCCAATCCCGATCCCCGCGGCTCGCCGCGATTTCTCATCCTCGTTTCGTTTTTCTCCGTTCGGAACACCCTCTCGCGACCTCGAATGAACGTCTCTCCCCGATCCCGCCCTCTGCTTTCCACCCGACTTGTGGTGATGGAGGCGAGTTGCGGACGCACAGAGACGGTTCGGACGCTGACACGGTGCTCGAAGGCGGTCTGAACAGGCGCGGATCTGGCAGATCAGAACACGGTTCCTTCACACGCTGAGTGTTCAGCAGGTGTCTCGCTGACCCTGCGTAGTGAAGGAAATCCACGATGTTCTCTGTACAAATGACATCTGCATTGCTCACCACCCAGCCGGGGACAACCGGCGGCGGCGGCCTGCTGGCGTTCGCCGTCGGCGCGGTCGCTCTGGTTGTCGGAGCGATCGTCGGCATCGTTGCGGTGCGCCTGGTCACCGGCCAGACGCTCGCCGGAGCGAAACAGGAGGCCGAACGCGTCAAGGAACTCGCCGAGACCGAGGCGAAGACCCTTGCCCGCCAGATCGAGGTCGAAGCCCAGGAAAAAATGCTCGCCGAGAAGGAGGCGATCGACGCGGAGATCAAGAAGGAGCGGGCGGAGCTCCGCGATGAGGAGCGTCGGCTCTCGAAGCGCGAGGACCAGCAGGAGCAGCGCCGGGAGAAGCTCGATTCACGCGAAGCCCAGCTCGACCAGCGTCACCAGAAGCTCGAGGCTCGCGAGACCAAGTTCGCGGCCCGCGAGGAGGCGCTCGAGTCGCTGATCGAGAAGAAGAAGAACGAGTTGCTCCGGATCACCGAACTGAGCGAGGAAGAGGCTCGGAAGGAACTGCTCGCGGTCATCGAGGAGGACTGCATCGACGAGGCGTCGCGGATGACGCGCCAGACACTCGAACGGGCCGAAGAGGAGGCCAAGGAGAAGTCGCGCGAGATCATCGTCAGCGCGATCCAGCGCTACGCCGGCGAGCATGTCGCCGAGCAGACCGTGCGCACGATCCAGATCCCTTCGGACGACCTCAAGGGCCGGATCATCGGCCGCGAGGGCCGGAACATCCGGCAGATCGAGAAGTCGACCGGCGTCGACCTGATCGTGGACGACACGCCGGGCGTGATCGTGGTCTCGTGCTTCGACAAGGTTCGCCAGGCGATCGCGGCGGAGGCGCTCGAGAAGTTGATCGCCGACGGACGGATCCACCCGACCAAGATCGAAGAGGTGGTCGAGGCGACCAAGAAGGACTTCGACGAGCGCATCCGCAAGCACGGCAAAGACGCGGTCATGGAGTGCAACCTCAAGGGCGTGCACCCCAAGGTCGTCGAAGCAATGGGACGTTTGGAGTATCGCACGTCGTACGGCCAGAACGTGCTCAAGCACTCGCTGGAGGTGGCGTTCATCAGCCAGCTGATCGCCGATCAGTTGGGGCTGGACGGGGCCGTCGCGCGGCGCTGTGGCTTTCTGCACGACATCGGCAAGGCCATGGACCACGAGATGGAGGGCGGGCACCCGAAGATCGGCATGGACTTCGCCCGCCAGTACGGCGAGTCGGACCCGGTGCTCAACGTCATCGGCGGGCACCACGGCGACATCCCGTCGACGACGATCTACACGCCGATCGTGATGGCGGCCGATGCGCTTTCCGGCGCGCGTCCCGGGGCACGTCGTGAGTCGCTCGCGCTCTACATCAAGCGGCTCGAGCAACTCCAGGACATCGCCCTGCAGCACGAGGGTGTCACCGAGGCGTTCGCGATCCAGGCCGGTCGCGAGGTGCGCGTGATGGTCGATGCGCGGCGGATCAACGACGACAAGGCGTTCTACATCGCCCGCAAGATCGCCGACCAGGTATCGGCCGAGATGACATTCCCCGGCGAGATCAAGGTGAACGTGCTGCGTGAAACCCGCGCCATCGAAATCGCGCGCTAGAGTGCGGCGTCGGCCGAGCGTCGGTCGGCGTTGATACTGATCTTCACAGGAGGAGCAACCCATGAACCGTCATATCGCACTGGCCGTCGTCGCCGTCGCCGGAACCGCCGTACTCACCGGCTGTTCGGCGAAGGACCGATTCGTCGGGACCTGGCAATCCGAGCGTGAGGTGAAGCCTGAACGCGAGTTCGACTTCGGGGCCGTCACCTTCGCTCCGGACAACACCTACACCGCACGCATGCTGTACGGCGGTGAAACGGTCGCCGAGACCGGCCACTGGAGCGTGTCGTTCGGCGGGCTGAACATCGACGACAACCGTCGCTATACGTACGAATTCGATGGCGACGGACGGGTCATCCTGACCGATCGCGAGACCGGGATCGAACTGGAACTGCAGCGATTCGAGTGAGCCCGTCCACCCGTCTGGATAAAGAAAATCTCAGAAGCCGACAGTTTGTGCTTGGCACGAACCGTGTTCGGGCTAAATTAAGCGTGTCGGTGTGCGTGTGTTGCGCGCCGGCACGGTTTGCAGTGCTCGCCTGCATCGTGGGGATGTAGCGGGCCCGTCGGGAGCAACGGAATCTGCTCCTGATCCCATTTTGGTTTGTGATCGTTGCGACCGCGTCGCGATTGCTGTGTTGTGATGCTCGCAGGTTGGTTGCGACGCTCGGACTCTGAGAAAGGGGCCAGTGGTGTCGGAGCGCGCACGGTGTGGTGTCTGGGGATGTGTTCATTGCGGGCTTCTCGTGCTCGGCGTCCTGCACACGGAGGTCGTGGGTGGCGAGGCCGATCCGAGTGTTCCCCCGGTGTTCGTCAACGCAACGGAGGAAGCAGGCTTCGGTGGCTTCACCCACCAGCCCTCCGGATACTTCATGACGTATGTGCTCAACCTCGCGGTGATGACCGGCGGCGCGGCGGTCGCTGATTTCGACGGCGACGACTTCCTCGACGTGTTCTGGATCGGGGGAGGAGCGACCCCGGACGCGTTGTTTATCAATCAGGGCGACGGCACGTTCGTGAACGAGGCTCCGCAGTGGGGCGTCGCAGATTCTCACATGGGTCTCGGGGCGTCGGTCGGCGACTTCAACAGCGACGGCCTGCCGGATCTCTACGTGACATCGGTTGGTGGTGCGTCCGGACTGCCGCAACCTCATCGAAACCGTCTCTACCGCAACGATGGAGGGTTCTTCACCGAAGTCGGCTCCGAGGTGGGAGCGAATTCCAATGGCGGTTCGCTCGGCGATGCCTTTGGGTCGGTGTTCGGCGATTACGACCTCGACGGCGACCTCGACCTGTTCGTAACCGGCTGGGCAGGGCAGGCCAACGCCCGGTTACTGCGGAACAATCTTGCTGAGACGGGGATCGCGGACTTCACCGATGTCACCGGACCGGGCGTGCTCTCCATCCCGGGTGGCACTCGCGGCTTCACCCCCATCTTCGCGGACACGGATGGCGATCGATTCCCCGAACTCCTCCTCGCCGCTGACTTCGGCACGAGCAAATACCTTCGCAACAATGCCAACGGCACGTTCACCGATCGCACACCGTTCAGCGGCACCGGTATGGATGGCAACGGCATGGGTGCGACCGTCGCGGACATCAACCGGGACGGCATGCCCGACTGGTACGTCACATCGATCTACAGCCACCACCGCCCGGTCTCGGTATGGATACCCGGCACCGGCAACATGCTCTACCTGAACACCGGTGAGCATACGTTCGAGGAGCGGGGTTCCCTGAACGGTGTGCGCGAGGGCGGCTGGGGGTGGGGAACCATCGCGTCGGACTTGAACAACGACGGCTGGGTGGACATCGCCGAGACCAACGGCTGGTACGAGGACAACGCGCTCGGCGAACCCGAATGGCAGAACGATCGCTGTCGACTCTTTCTGAACCAGCAGGGCGCCGGGTTCGTTGACATCGCAGAGGCCTGCGGCATCGAGCACGCCGACATGGGACGCGGGCTCATCGCCTTCGACGCCGACAACGACGGCGATCAGGACCTGCTGGTGACCACTTTCGCCGGCGGGATCACGTTTTACCGAAACGACACGCCCCGGCCCGCCGACGGCGCTCCGACCAGCAGCATCCGCATCGAGCTCGACACCTCGCTGCTGTCGTGCCTTGCGCCCGACGG
>CAXAVQ010000068.1:0-10158 GCA_963971985.1 uncultured bacterium | reverse complement strand
CCGATGCCGGTGATCATGTCGAACTTGACCGAGCCGTCCATCAACTCGATAAGCGGGCCGTTCCCGAGCCCGGAGCCAACGTGCGGGTAGAGCAGCGGGCGACCGCGGACGTCGGCGGCGAGTTCCATGAACTCCTCGAACGTCTGCGTCGCCTCGGGCGAGCGCGGACCTCGGATGTCCGTGATCTTCTGTGAATGCGTCTGCATCTCCGAGACGATCTGCTCGATGCCGGCGCGGGTGGCGTCCGAAGCGCGGAATTCTTCGCCGAAGCTGCAGGCGGCGGTCTGGGTGGCGGGCTTGTCGTTCATTTCGATGGCGTCTCGTGAAGGCGGTGTGCTTGGAAAGTGTTGCGGACAGGGAGTCGTGTCAGTCGATGCCGTGCAGTTCGAGCATCAGGGTTGCGAGGAGCTGGCTGCGCTCGACGAGCGATCGCAGTTCGATCCACTCGGTGGTCCGGTGCAGGTCCCCGCCACGCACGCCGAGCGTGTCGATGGTCGGGAGCCCGGCGTCCTGCATGATGTTCCCATCGCAGACGCCGCCCGTCGAGGCGAACGGCAGGGATTGGCCGAGGGATTCCGCGACTCGTCGGGCGGTCTGGGCGAGAGCCTCGGTTTCCGGGATCAGGGGCTTGGCGGGGCGATTGAACGAGCGTCGGATCACCACGCGGGGCATAGCCGATTCATCGGTCTGCAGGGCGTCCATCTTCGCCCCGAGCGCGTCGGCGGCCCCTTGCGAGGGGTATCGGACGTTTCCCCACGCCGCGGCGTAGTCCGGTACGACGTTCGTCGCGATCCCGCCTTCGAGCGGGCCGACGTTGACCGATATGCCAGCCTCCTCGTCGGAAAGTTTCTCGATCTCGACAAGGGTCCGGGCGAGGGCGTAGACCGCCGAGCGTCCCTCGAAGAAGGCGCGCCCGGCGTGCGACGAGCGCCCGGCGGCCTCGACCATGAACTGGCCCGAGCCCCGGCGCTCGATGGCGAGTTCGCCACCCGGCAGTGCGGGCTCGAGGGCGATGCCGACCTCGTGCTTCGTCGCCTCGTCGTACAGCGCGGCGTGGGAGAAATAACTGCCGGTTTCCTCATCGCTGTTGAGCGTGAAGGTCCATGGCACGTCGGCCCCCGCCTCGGCGATCGCTTCGAGTGCGTTGACGGCGATCAGGATGCCGCCCTTCATGTCCACGACGCCGGGCCCGTTGGCGGTCTTGCCGTCGCTGGAGACGACCATCTCGCGGAACGCGCCGGCCGGGTCGAACACGGTGTCGAGGTGCCCGGCGATCATGGCCTTGGGGGCGTCGCCGGATCCGGTCTCGCGTCGGAGCACGGCCATCGGCGGGACGTCGGCGCTGACCGTGCCTTTCGGCGTCAGCCAGTTTTCGCGGGTCGTGCCCGGGATCATCGTGAGTTTCGCGCCGAGGGCTTCGAGGCGATCGCTGAGCAGGCCCCGGTAGTCATCGAGGCCGGGTGTGTTGTTGTAGCCGGTCGGGATCGCGACGTGACGCGCGAGATCCTCGCGCATCAGTCGATCGCGGTCTTCAATGATGCGACACACTTTCTCTCGGACGGTCGAACTCAACGGATCCCCCACTGCTGCGTGCTATGGTCTTGAGAGGAGATCGTATCACGCCTCGAAACCAGCGGCAGAAAGCGGCAAAGTGCCCGAGAACACAATCTCAGCGGTACCGGAGATTCGCGCGATTCGCGGTGCATCTGGGTCTTCGTGACCCGCGAGCAATTCCACGCCGAGGTCGCCGCCGGGCATCGCGACGGAGCAGGCGTCGTTCAGCAGGCCCATTCGCCGGCCCGACGCGACGATCGCCGCCGCCCCCGAAGCGCAGGCCTGTGTGGGGCCGACCCCACGCTCGTCGGTCATCGCGATGACCGCTCCGGGACCGCTCACGTACGCGAGAGAGACATTGACGCCGGACTCGAAGACCCCGGTCGCGCGAACGCGTGACGCAACATCTTCGAGTTCCGGCTGAATCGGTTGCTGATCGCCAAACACGACCAGGTGCGGGTTCCCAACCCAGGCAGACTCACAAGGCAGGCCTTCGACAACTTCGGTCAGGAGGGCCCAATCGCGGTCACTCAGCGCCGCTCCGGCACCCTTCATCCCGACATCCACGCGCCCGAGATCGAGTGAGCAGCAAAACGGACACTCACGTTCGACCCGGACTGAAGTCCGCCTGCCGCCCATGACAATATCGAGATCATGTCCGGCTTGGACCACGCCGTTCCGCAGCAGGAACAGCGCGATGCAGCGAAGCCCGTTGCCGCACATACCGCCGGAGCTTCCGTCGGCGTTGAGGATCTCGGCGTGTATCGAACCTGCCTGATCGGTAAGGATCAGCACACCGTCCGCGCCTATTCCGCGCCGCCGATCGCAGATCGCGCGGACTCGTTCCGCGTCGAGGGCCGAAATGATCGCGTTCCGGCTCGTGTTGATCTCGGCTGTCAGGTCGATCAGCACGAAGTCGTTGGCGCACCCGTGAACCTTGCTGAACGGCACGGCCCGAGTCATCGCGTCGCCTCCGGAACCGGTCGGAACAATTGATCGATCATCGGCAGCGACATCCACTCCTCAATCGCTTGCCTCCGGGCGGCTTCGCGATCACGCTTCTCCAGTTCGATCTGCACGGCGGTCAGGCCAATCGCCACAACCAGAAGCAGTGCCGTTGCCAGTTTCAGACGCGCTACCAGTCGGTCGATTGGAAGTCGGAGCGCCGGTCTGCACGCCAGCGCTCGTACGGCACGTCGGCGAGACGCGATTGACCCGTGCCGGAACGAGAATCGGTCCGGGGGCATGCCGGCGACCGTCGCGACGGTCATCAGGGCTTCGCTCATGGCCTCCGTCGCCGGACCTGAGATTACCGGGCAGCGATCCGTAGGGAGCTTGATCGGCTTCGCGAACCACACACCGGAAAGGTGCTGGGCCGCGAACGCATCGGCCTGCCGCTCGAACCGACGACTGATGTAGCCGAACACAAGGAACGCTACTACTAGGGCGATACCGAGTGAGACGCCGGAGACCACATCGGCCCAGAAGAACCGCTGCTCGACGTCCTCGATGCCCAGGAGAAGCAGCCGGCCGAGCAGCCAGAGCCCGGCGGTGCAGATCGTGACGACGGCGACCATCGCACCGAGCAGCCAGGGCAGGTGGTGGCGCCGGGCGTGGGCGATCTCATGGGCCATCACCGCTTCGAGCTGCTCGCCGGGCAGGCGTTCGAGCAGACCGTCGGTCAGGAGGATGTAGCGCAGTTGCGGGAGCACGCCGATGAGCGCGCCGTTGAGCATGCCGCGACTGGTGTGCCAGATGAGGATGTCTCGCACCCGAACGCCCTGATCCCTGCACATCGACTCAAGGCGATCACGTAGCGGTCCGGATTCGAGGCGTGAAGTCCTCCAGAGGAAACGCAGCCCGAGCGGCATGAGGCAGAGAACGACGAGGGCGATGACCAGATACACGCCCTGAGGGATCAGTTCGGCCCACTCGCTGTTCGCGTACCACGCGGATGACCGTTCGATGAACGCGAAGAGCCGATCCACGCCCTCGCTCGACGCGGTCAGCACGAGCACCGGGATCAGGATGATCAGCGCCCGGTGTCGAATCGCCTCGACGATGTGCTCCCAGAACCCGGGTGGGCGAGAGAGCGCAACGCCCTCGTCGAGCCATCGGGCCATGGAGGCTTCGCGGAGCCGTGTCTGGATCGAGTACGTCAGGCCGTAGAGAAGAAACAGTCCTGCTAGCACGGGCGCAACGGCGACCGCTTCGTCGACGACGACCAGATCGCCGCCTACGAGGTTCTGTGCAACCCCCACCCAGTCCAGCCAGAGTGTGCAGACCAGCCAGTGCGCCCCGAGCGCGACTTTGGCGAGCAGGTCGATGCGATACACCCGGAGGATCATGCGTCCGTCGCCGGTCGCGTCGAAGCGTCGGACGGCGGCGGCGTTGAAGGCGTACGCGAGCGCGACGATGCCCACGATACCGCCGACAAGGAAACCGGCCAGCGGCGCGGTTTGCAGTTGCGGACCGAATGGCAATCCGGCCACGCCCTCGCGCAGGGCCACCGTCAGGACTAGCAGGATGATGATCGGGTCAAACACGAACGCTCGATCCGGGCCGGGCCCGGGAAGAATCAGGGCCGATCGATGGTGCCAAGATCAATGCGGAGCCCGTCCGGCTGGAAGTAGTCGACGTTGAGTCGGTCCGGGGAGACGAAGGTGAACAGCAGGCACGACCGCCCCTCCCGCCTGGCGAACTCGAAGTCGCTGAAACTCGGCCCCGCGTAGTCCGCGTTCCGCGTGCGCATCGCGTGGAAGTGGTAGTGGAACAGTGCCGCATCGGACGCCTCAATGAGTTCGTCGGACGCGACGAAGCGATCATCGCCGAACCTCGAGTTCACGCGCGGGGGAAAGAGTTCGAGCATCGGGACACCGGAGTTCGTCCAGAGCACGATCCCGCCGTACTCCGTCGAGGTGTCGGCGTGGTCGGCATCCGCCTGCTCAAAGAGCCGCGCGTGGATATCCCCGACGGAGTACGACGATGTCTCGACGACGCGAGCCGCCAGGAGCAGCGCGAGCGCATCCGCCCAGACGAGTTCGTCCTCCCACTCCTCCAGAGACTCGCCGCCCAGCCACGCGGTGTCGGTGCGATCCCGGAAGACCGTCTCCCGGCCCTCAAGAGCTTCTTCGATGCGAGCGAGCAGTTGGGCCCTCGATGCGTTCATGAGCGAGGGTTCGAAGCGGCTCGCCCAGACCACCGGCGCGACATGACGCCGTTCCCAGCCCATTCGCTGTTCGGCGTTCAGAGTGGCCACGACCCGCTCGGCGTCGCTGACGAAATCGCTGTTCGATGGGTCGGTCAACAGGCGTTCGACCCACGCGACCTGCTCGGCGGTCTTGGGGACCGCGTTAAGGCGGTCCGCCGATCGGGCAACCGCCCACATCAGCGGGTCCGACGTCCGGTCGACCGAGCCGACCTGACGCACGAGGCGCGTGACCTGCTCGTCGCTGGTGGCGCTCCGGACCAGCAGGCCCCACGCCGCGCGTCGATCTTTCTCCCCGAAGCGGACGCCCGGCCCTTCCTGATACGCGCCCCGGAAGACCTCGAACAGCGTTTCGGGCAGCGAGCGATCGGGAAAAAGGGCGGTGAGGGTGGTGGGCTCGGGCCGGTCCTCATCGATGCGGACTTCCTGTGTGTTCCGGTCCCACGCACGCACGAAGCTCGGCGCGACGTTCACCCATCCCCGTTCGACGCAGACGTTGCCGATCCGCTCCAGGAGCTCGACGGACTTTTCTGTGGGCACGAGCAGTGCGAGCATCGCCTGCGTGTCATCCAGCCCTTCGGTGTCTTTGAGAAGGGCGTCCATCGCTGCCACCCGAGTCGACCAGTAGGTCGACCGCGACCAGACCACTCTTTTGAGCATCTCCCGCGCCTGCTGACGCTCGACTTCGCCCGCATCGACGGCGTCCCATGTCCGATTGATGGCACGGATACGCGTCTTGGAGTGCGCTTCGGAGTCGAGCATCCGCGACAGCGGCTCTGGCCCGGAGCCCGAGCCGGAGCACCCCCAGAGTCCACAAAGCAGCAGAGCTGCGAGTCCCACGACGCGTCCGGTGCGATGGTTGGCGAGCATGGGGGTAGTGTACCGCCCACCGCCTGGCGACCGCACCGAGACGGAGCGCGAGGTTCGGGGCTACAATCCGCCAGATGAGTGTCTCAGATTCACGCCCTCAGAACGCGGATCGCGAAGCGCTGGCCGATGTCTTTCGGCGGGTCGCCCGGGTCCTGAACAAGGTACGCCCGTCGATCCAGGCTGACGGCGGCGATGTGGAATTGGTGGATGTTTCGGCCGACGGGCTGGTCCGGATCCGTCTTCACGGGGCGTGCGTCGGCTGCCCGTCGTCATCCATGACGCTTCGCGAGGGCATAGAACGCAATGTCCGGGACCATGTCCCGGAGGTCCGCGCCGTCGAAGCGGTGGACTGACCGAAGGCCGACGCAGGGAATTTTCCCTCACCACCGGTTATCGGTCTCACACTAGGGATTGGGCGTGGAAAATTCGTGAACCTCGGGTGGGTTTCGCGATTCGCCGGTGTGATCGGACACCGGCTCGGTACACTCTCAGACGGTGGGCACACGCCTCTGGGCGGTGACCGGACAGGAGGTCCTGCATATGTTGGTGATCACACGCCGCGAGGGCGAAGAGGTCGTCATCGGCGATCCGCGAAATCCGATCGGCATCGTTCGGATCGCGAACATCAAGGGAGATCGGGTGCGCGTCGCGTTCGACTTCCCGCGCGAGGTGCAGGTGCATCGTCGCGAAGTCGCCGATCAGATCAACGCCGAAGAACCATCAGTCGTCGCCAAGATCAGCGGGTCGCAAGTCACACGCGGCTGACGTTTCCGCGTTCTGTCTCAAAAGCCCGATCGATCGAGTCACGATCTCGTCTGCAGCGAATGGCTTCCGCACAGTTGCCATGACGTTGGGCGCGATCGTTGCATCGACACTCCCTGCGCCGGCGGTCAGCAGCAACACCGGGATCGAACTCGTCCTCGGGTCGGACGCGAGGGTCGCGATCAGCTCGATGCCTCCCATGAACGGCATGCGCAGGTCGGTGATCACGAGATCGGCCTGACGCTTCGCCAGCGCATCCAACGCTTCCAACCCGTTGCCCGTCACCATCACATCGAAACCCACTTCACGCAACCGCGCGCTAAGGATGTCGGTGATCAGGCTCTCGTCGTCGACGAGCAGCACGGTCCGCACTCGATCATCGGACGGGCTCGTCATTCTGGCCTCGGTCTGAAGGCTGGAGTTCTGCGGTCGCACGCGCACGCTGTGAATCAGTCGATGCTGACGGGCACATCGGCGATGGCCCGGTTGTTGACCTCCTGGCCCAACGCTGCAACAAGGCTCTTCGCGTGGGTGCTGCTCGGATCGATATCCGCTGCGATCCGAGCGCTGGCAAGGGCGTCCGTGAACCGGCCAAGGTCGTGGTAGATCATCGCCTGAAGCATCGCCGGCTGCGGGTCGGTGCTGGTGCGTTCGATCGCCTTGTCGAGCAGATCCGCGGCGGATTCCAGCTGGCCCTTGCCGCGCTGGAACATCGCCAGCATCAGATAGCCCTCGTGACGCTGCGGCGCCATGCGCATCATGCGGTTCGCCGCTTCACGCAGTCGCAGGTCTTCCTTGAGGACGATCGAAACTTTCGCGATGCCCATCCAGGCGGTGTAGTCTGTCGAGCCGCGTTCATCGCTCGTGAGCTGCTTGTAGATCTCGCGGGCTTCGACCGGGCGGTCGAGCTCCATCAGGCAGCGCGCCTTGAGGTGCAGGAGATCGCGACGGGTACCGGTGCCATCCATCCGGATGAGCCGGCTGATGCTGTACTCGGCTTCGGCGTAGTCCCCGACTTCGATCTGAACTCGGGCGAGGTCCTCGACCAGCGACGGCTCGTCGGGAGCGAGCAGACAAGCCTCTTCGAACAGTTTGATCGCCTTCTGCTCATCGCCCTGCATGAGGGCGATGTGCCCCTGGAGCTGACGGACGCCGGCGTTGTTCTGGTAGCTGCGATCGCTCTGCGCGAGCAGTTCGGACGCGCCGTCGAGATCACGCATCTGGATCAGCATCTCCGCCGCGGCGATCGCGTACTGCGTGTTGTTGGGATCGTGCTGCGCCGCGGCCTTGTAGTTCTGGAGCGCTCGCTCCGGCTGCATCAGGCGCTCGTACACGATGCCGGTGAAGTAGTGAGCCTCGGAATAGGCCGGGTCGATCTCGATCGCTCTGGCGAACGACTCGAGCGCCCGGTCGAGTTCGCCCATCTCGAAGACGATGCGTCCCTTCAGGGTGTGCGAGCGAGCGACGGATTCGGCCATCGAGATCGACTTGTCGATGCTCCGCAGAGCCTTCTTGAGATCGCCGGCCAGGTACTGACCGTGGGCCATATCCCACTCGGTCCCGGCGCGGACCATGTCCATGCGGTTGTTCGCGTCCTGACGGAACTCCTCGGTGTAGTTCCCGTGTCCGCCGCAGCCGGTCAGCCCCCCGGCGAGACCGGTCAGAGCCGCAAGGGCGAGGGGCAGGCAAACGGCGCGCGAAGTCCGCGAGTGGAGGCGAATCTTGGACATGGCAGTGCTCCGGTGGTTGAGGAACAGGTGGTGAGAGAAACACCCCACGCGCCGTTTCCGACGCGTGTGGCAGATTGATCAGTTGTCGAGATCAACGTCGACTTCGGTGATCTCTGTATCGGACTCGGAATCCGGCGACTCCACCTCGTTCTCGGTCTGGGAGGCCCAGAACTCAGGCGTGAAGAAGCTCATCGGCATGTTCCAGATCGCGGGGAAGTACGCGAGCGGTCCGGAACCGTTCAGGAAGAAACCGTTTCGCTGGGGCAGTTCAGTCAGTTCCGATGCCTGAACCTCCGCCTCCTCAGAGGAGCTGTCGGATTCGTCGCCTTCGGCGACCGCACCGGATTCCTCGGATTCGAACGAGCCGCGATCAGAGAAGTCTTCGACTTCGGCAAACGGCGAGGTCTGGTTGCGGAGCTGGGCGAGGTAGGCCTCGAGTTCAGCGGTCACCGGGTCGGTCGATCCCTGAGAAGAACGCCCCGAACCGCTTGCTGAGGCGTCGGCGATGGATTCCAGCTCACCGGGAGCGTTGAAGTTTCGCTCGTTGAGCGCTCCACCTTCACCGAAGCTGCCCTCGTCGCCGGGGTACTGCTCAGAGGACGCGACCTCGGCGTCGCTTACGTCAGGCTGGTCTCCGAAGGAGTCAACGGAATCAGCGGTACCGTCGTCGGCCACCGGGCCGTCCGACTCGCTGCCCGACTCGCTCGCGAGTTCCTGCTCCGGTCCATCGAACGGGGCGTTCGAAGTGTCCGCCTTGCCCATGGGCGAGGGGTTCTCGTCGGCCTCGGGCTGGGGCGGGGCCTGGAATCGGACGCCGACCTCATCATTGATCATCGCGTCGAGCAGGCTGCGCTTGGGCCAGAAGTCGGTCTGGTTCATGAGCTGCTCACGCAGACGCAGCGCGTCGGGCTGGTGCGGGTGCAGTTCGAGCGAGCGACGGAGCAGGTGCATGGCCCGGTCGTACTCGCCCTCGCGTGCCAGACGCTCGGCCTGAACGTTGAGCTGGGCGGTCTGGCGTTCACGAGAGAACGGCAGCGTGCCGTTTCGGGAACCAACGCGGACGCGCTCGGTCCACTCGACGCCCTGTTCGCCCTGCGCGAGGAGGACGTTGTCGTTCATGATCGTCGGGGTCAGCATGAAGATGACTTCCTGACGGTCGATCGAATCGTCGTGGCCGCGGAAGGCGGCGCCGATGATCGGGATGTCACCAAGAACCGGTACCTGCGAGCGTCCCGCGGATGTTGTCTCCTTGAAGAGGCCGCCGAGGACGACGGTCGAGCCGTCGGGGACCGCGATGTTCGTGTTGAGTTCCTGAGTGATCTCGTCGGGGACGGTGATCGCCACGCCCTCGACGTCGGTCCGGGTGTTCACCACGCCTTCCGAGACACGCGGCGCGATCTCGAGGCGGATGATCCCCTCGTTAGAGATGAACGGGCGGAAGGCCAACTGCGTACCCGTGTCGAGGAACTCGACGGTCTGCGTGGTGGAAGTCTCGGTCGAGGTCGTGCTCAGATAGCCGAGCTTGCGACCGACGAGCACGCGGGCGGGCATGCGGTTGAGCGCGAGGATCTTGGGGTTCGACAGGATCGTCGTGTCCGACACGGAGTCGAGGGCCCGGATGAACACACCGACGTCGTCGGAGAACAACGCCGCCCGGAAGTTCGCCGATCCGCCCCGGAAGTTACCGGCGGTGGACTGCACGGTCTGGAGGCTGTCGCCAACGGTGCTCTCATCGCCAGCGATGGCGTTGGCGATGCCGAGCGGTCCGCCGACGCCGAAGAAGTCGGAGAAGTCGATGTTGCCCACCATCGAGAAGTCAACGCCGAAGGCGTTCGCCTCGTTGAGCGTTGTCTGGAGGATGGTCGCCTCAACAAGCACCTGCGACGGGCGGGTATCGAGAGATTGCACGACCTCTTCGATCTTCGCGATGTTCTCCTCGTAGTCGTAAACGACGAGGGTGGCGCTGAGAGCGAAGTCCTCGGCGCCCGACGGGCTGCCGTCGGTGATGGCCCAGGCGGCGGCGCTCGCGTTCGC
>CAXAVQ010000067.1:0-10264 GCA_963971985.1 uncultured bacterium | reverse complement strand
GGAACGCGAAGTACAACCAGCTGATCCGCATCGCCGAGGATCTGGGCGAGAACGCGGTGTACGGATCGTCTACCTGGAACAAGGGTTGACGTCAGGTTGATATCGGGTCGTCCGGTAACCAATGGAAGACTGGTGTGCCAAAAAAGCCGCATTTGGCTTTTTCGCAGGGCTCTTGCGCGGGTAGAGTGGCTCTATCGCACGTTCAACTTGGTGCTGAATCGCCAATTATCCGCAACATTTCGGCGTTTTCTTCGTTGAAATGGTGGGTCGATCGCATCATGAGCGACCTTCTTTGCGAACAGCATGGAAGGAAATCGGACTCGATGTCTCGGTTCTGGGGTATTTCCTACTGTCAAGATCCATGATTCTTGACGGTGACAATCAGCCGACGAGCAGCGTTCGTCAGGAGTGAACAATGGAAGATCAGCTTTTTAACGATGCCGTGTTCCGTCTTGGGCAACTCGGGGCGGATCGTGCGCTGACGAATCACAAGCTGCTCCGGCGCGTCAGTCGGATTCTTGCCCGGTACACCGGGGTGGAGGTCGCGGGCGTCGCGGTCCACAACGACGGCATGAAGCACCCGGCGACGCAGACCTACGTTGTGGGGCCGTGGTCGGACGAGCAGTCTTCCCAGTTTCTCGACTGGTCTTCTTGGGCCGAATCGGACTCGGACACCGCGACCAAGCTCAGCAGTTTCAAGCGGAACACCATCCACACGCTGGACGAGCTGTTCGCCGAGGACGGCTACCAGAAGTCGCGCCTGTACAACGAGTTCCATCGCCCGCTGAACATCATCGATCAGGCCTACGGCATTTTCCGGCGTCCGGACGGCTGCGAACTGTTCATCGCCATCAACGCGCTCGAGGCCGATGGGCCGCTCGCCGAGAAGGCCCTCACGCGGTTCACGAAGATCGCCCCGTTCATCGCCAAGGCGTGGGCGGCGGGCTGGCGACGTGAGCCGAACTGGGTGAAGGGTCTCAAGCCGCACTGCCGGGCGGTGCTCGAGCTGGTGCTTGAGGGCTTTGACGATGACCAGATCGCCGACAAGACGGGGCTGACCTATCACGCGGTTCGAGCGCACCTGAAGCGACTTTTCCGCGCGGCGAACGTGCGCAGTCGCCTGCACCTCATGCAGGCGTACAAAGAAGAGCGGGCGGGTCGCCCGGACAACTCTCCTCGCGCGGACCAGCCGAACGATGTGGTCACGGTCGTGGACCCCATGGACACGGCGTTCGGGCTCAATTTCTCTGCGGCGTCCTGACCGGGCGATCGATGTACCAATTCCAATACTCGCGCCCGGACAGACGTCCGGGCGTTTTCATAGGATCAGTGCATGGCACGAGCGCACCTGTTGCAGATGGATCTGGCGTGGGAAGACCGCGCATCGAACTTCGCGAAGGTTGAGTCGATGCTCGACGGCACGGATGTCGGCGAGGGCGATCTCGTCGTCCTCCCTGAACTGTTCGACAGCGGGTTCTCGCTGAACGTTGAGGTCACGGCGGATGTCGAACCGGTCGGGCGCGGCGAGACGCAGCGGTTTCTGCGGGGTCTCGCGCGGGAGCGCAGGGTCTTCGTGCACGGCTCGTGGACGGGGCTTGTCGAGCCCAAGGCCGATTCGCGCGGGCTCAACATGGCGGCTCTGTTTGCACCCGACGGGCGCGAGGTGTACCGCTACGCGAAGATCCATCCGTTCACCTACGGGCGCGAGGGCGAGCGCTTCGACGGCGGCTCGGATGTGGTGTGCGTCGAAGTCCCGCTTGCGCCCGGCGCGACTTTGCGCGTCTGCCCGGCGATCTGCTACGACCTGCGCTTCCCCGAACTCTTCCGCAAGGGGCTCGACCTCGGGGCGGAAGTGTTCGTTCTCGGCGCGAACTGGCCGGAGGCGCGACAGGCGCACTGGCGTGCGCTCAGCATTGCGCGGGCGATCGAGAACCAGGCGTGGGTGCTCTGCGTGAACCGGGTCGGGAGCGACCCGCATCTGTGCTACGCGGGTGGGAGCATGGTTATCGACCCTCAGGGGAAGGTGCTTGAGGAGGGGGCGGACGATGAGTGTGTGCTGAGCGCTCCGATCGACCCTGACGCGGTGCGGCTATGGCGCGATGAGTTCCCCGCGTGGCGCGATCGGTCGGATTGCCTTCGATGATGCGGCGTTCTTATCCGAACGGAAACGGAAACCCGTGTGCGTGCGTGAACTGAGGTGAAGTTGGTGCAAAAGTCGGCAAATACCGCCTTGACGGGGTGTATTTGTGTGCTACTCTGCGGACGGTCACCGGCGCTCGCATGCGAGCGTCGCGTTGGGGTCCCCAGAGAGACGCCCCGATGCCAGGACGGTGATCGGAGAGAGATCCCCGAAGATCGGTTTTGTAACTGACTCCTCGCAGTGCGGGCGCTGTCGTTGTGCAACGCATCGATGCTCCGCGACATCTGCGAGCACCCTGTGCTCACTTCGCCGGAGGGAGACCTCCGGCGAAGTGATTGTTTTTTGGCGATCAGCCGCCGATGCCCGCGACGCGATCGACCTCGTCGAGCGAGGTCTTGCCTTCGGCGGCGAGGAGCCAGCCGGCCTGCTGGAGCGTGCGGAAAACGCCCTGTTCGACGATCCGGCGCATCGCCTGGATTGAAGGTCGCGTGAGCACGCAATCGCGCAGTTCGTCGTTGAAGTCGAGCATCTCGAAGATCGCTTTGCGACCGATGTACCCGGTCCGCAGGCAGCGCCTGCAGCCGGTCGCGGCGTAGGTGTGGTCCTGATCTCGGAGGTACCGGCCGAGGCGTGTGGCCTGACCCGGTGTGACGCGGACATCGCGCTTGCAGTGCGGGCAGAGCAGGCGGAGCAGGCGCTGCGCGATGATCACGTTCACGGAGTTCGCGACGAGGTAGGGTTCGACGTTGAGGTCGAGCAGGCGGAAGACCGCGCTGATCGAGTCCTTGGCGTGAACCGTCGAAAACACCAGGTGTCCCGTCATGGCGGCCTGCATCGCGGTTCGTGCGGTCTCGTCGTCGCGGATCTCGCCGACGAGGATGACGTCGGGGTCCTGTCGCAGGACCGATCGGAGCAGGTCGCCGAAGCCTTGGCGGTCTGAGACTGGGATCTGCGTGGTGTTGTCGAGCTGGTACTCCACCGGGTCTTCGATCGTCACGACGTTGCGGACGGTTCGGTCGATGGTGCGCAAACAGTTGTAGAGCGTGGTGGTCTTGCCCGAGCCGGTTGGGCCGCAGGCGAGGAGCATGCCTGCGTTCTGGTCGCAGAGTTGGACGAGGCGTTTCTCCACGAACTGGGGCATGTCCAGTTCGCTGATGGACTGGGGCGCGGTGCGTCCGTCGAGTATGCGGATGACGAGTTTCTGCCCGTGCACGGTTGGGGTGAACGAGGCCCGGAAGTCGACGCGTCGGTCGTCGATGTCGGCGGCGAAATGCCCGTCGAGCACGGCGTCTCTGGCGGCCTGCTTCATCTGGCAGGCGGTCTTGATGACGCCCATCGTCCGCTCGCCGACTTCGCTGGGCAGGTCGACCACGTGGACCATGCCGCCGTCGACGCGGATACGGACCGACAGGAATTCGCGTTTGGGTTCAAGATGGATGTCGGTCGCGCGTCCCTTCGAGGCGAGCACCAGGAGCATGCGGACCGCCTGCGAGCCGTCGGCGGCGGATTCGAGGGCGGGGGACACGGTGTCGTCGGCGTTGACGAGGACGATGTGTTCGTCTTCGCTCGACTTGGGGGGGATGTCATCGATGGTGGTCCGGAGTTCCTGAGCCCACGGCGCGAGCTTGCCGGACTGCGCGCTCAGGGGGACCCGCTTGCGTCGGGGCTTTGGTTCCTCGGCGTAGACGACGAAGGTCTGTTTGCCGACCTGGACGGTGTCGCCGCCCTTGAGTTCGGCGGTCGAAACGCTCTTGCCGTTCACGTGCGTGCCGTTGCGGCTGCCGAGGTCCTTGAGGAGGAACGAGCCGTTGGGGCCGGGCTCGATCACGCAGTGGAACCGCGAGGCGACATCGTCCTTCCCGAGGCAGAGGTCGTTGTCGGGGTGGCGCCCGATGGTGTACTTCTGCGTGGGAGAGAGGTCGACCTCGCCGATCCTCTTGTCCTTGAAACGAATGCGGGTCTTGGCCATCGGAGAAGATCGTAGCGGAACCCGCGTCGCTGTCGTCATGAGTGTCGGCATCCCCTGTCGGATGCCCGAGATCGGCCCGGGTTCCGTCGAATCTGAGAAATCAGGGCCAGTCGTCTCGCTCGGCCTCCAGACGCGGCTGCTCGCTCCAGCCGACGATCCGGGGGCGGGCGGTCCCGGCCGGCGACCGATAGGCGTCGTGGGGGACGACGGTCATCGAAGGGTCCGACGGTCCCTGCCACATCAGCACGAGCCCGGCCCAGCCGGTGTTCTCGAAGTAGATCACCTCCAGATCGTGCAGGCCTTGGGCAAGATAGATCTCGCCGTCGTCCCAGCGGAAACTCTGAAGCGTGTCGCGCTCGATGACCGTCCGGTTGCCGATGCGGAGGCGTGATCCGTCGTCGCTCCCCAGTTCAAACCGGTAGATGCCGGATTCAGGGACGACCAGGCGGGATCGCGCTCGCAACGCGAAGCGTTCGTCGGGGGATCCGTCGAGGAAGCCGGTCCCGGTCCGGTCAGGCCAGTTGATCTGCGTCTCGGTGGTGCTGAGATCGGGTGTGGTCCACTCGACGTCGTCGAAGCGGACGATGGCGTGGTCCTCGAAGTACCAGTCCACCTCGATCGTTGCGTCGAGATCGGCGAAGGCGGGCTGGGGCACGACGACCCATGACGAGGCGCCCGGCGGCTGCCACTCGAGGATGAGCCCGGCCGTGCCGTATCGCTCGAAGTAGAAGATCTCTACCGGGTGGTACCCCGCATCCAGCGTGACGACACCCTCGCGCCGGCGCATGCTGTGGGTGGCGTCGTTGTCGATAACCATCTCGTCGTTGATGAACAGGCGGGAGCCGTCATCGCTGTCGAGCCGGAACCGGTACTCGCCGTCCGTGTGGGCCCGGATCGATCCGACGATACGGACCGCGAACATATCGCTCGCCGCTCCCGGCTCCCACGGTGCTGCGGTCCCTGCCCAGTTCACCAGATACGCGCGCGACAGCCGCCCGGACTCGGACCAGTCGATCGTGTCCAGGGTTTGGTGCTCGCCGATGTCCTCGTACCAGTAGACCTGCAGGCCTTCCGTCTCTCGTCCCGACGATGACGCACCGATCGACGGCGCGACGAGGTGCATCGTCGTCGCGGCGAAGATCAGTAGGTTGAACGGGCGCGGGAACAGGCGCATGCGGTATGGTCTCCGCCGGAGTTATCGTCCCTCTCGGAACTCGACTTAACGTTCGTTCAAACGACCGGAGGAGTATGCGTGTGCACCCGATCGTCTTCGATGACATGTCCTGCCGACTCGGGGAGGGGGCCGTCTGGGACGACTCGTGCGCGGGCGGGGCGCTGCTCTGGGTGGACATCCCGGCGGGGCTTGTGTTTCGCAAGCCGGCGTCCGGCGGGCGGACCGAGCGGATCGACCTTGGCCAGAGCGTCGGCTGTGTTTTTCCTCGTTTCAGCGGGGGATATGTCGCTGGCCTGCGTGATGGCGTTGCCGCTTTCGACTTCGAGCGTGGCATCACCGGTTGGATCGACCGATCGATCGGGTCTGACCCCGAGACTCGCTGCAACGACGGCGCGATCGACCGACGTGGGCGTCTGTGGGTCGGGGTGATGCCAGACGATCAGCGCGCGGGGGCGGGTCGATTGCTGCGAATCGATGGGACTGGTCCCGCTCGGATTGTTCGCGAGGGGCTGACCGTTCCCAACGGCATCGCCTGGTCCGCGGACGGTGGGCTGATGTTCCACATCGACTCTCCGCGACGCGTCATCGAGGCGATCGAGTTCGACGAAGCGTCCGGCGAGTTGGGGGATGTGGTGCGTTCGATCCACACGCCCGAGGCCTGGGGTTATCCGGACGGGATGACGGTCGACGAGGAGGGCTGTCTCTGGGTCGCCCACTGGGCCGGTTCTCGGGTCTCGCGCTGGGATCCGTTCCGGGCGTCGTGCATCGGGGAGATCGCGTTGCCCACGCCCAATGTCACGTCCTGCGCGTTCGGGGGCGAGGGATTCAGGGACCTGTTCATCACGACCGCGCGGGATGGGGACGGGGTCGGGGGCGAGGTATTCGTCTGTCGCCCCGGACCCGTGGGGCAGCGGCCGGGCCCGCCGCCGTACAGACCGCACGACGCGGAACCCCGTTCAAAGAGCCGGGCTTAGGTCGTTGGTTGATTTGTCCGATTCGAGGGCAAGCGGGTCGCTTCGAGCGGGCGCTATCGGACCTTCACGTTCCTCACGGAGGAGGAGCAAAGGGAAGACCATGACCGGCCTGAACGTACTGATCGCCGACGACGAAACGCCTATCACGAGCATCCTGCGCTCGCGCCTCGAGAAGGCCGGGTTCCGTGTGCGCGTCGCGAGCGACGGTCAGGAAGCCTTCGAACTCGCGACGGAGGAGGCGCCCGATGTGGTGGTCACGGACCTGCAGATGCCGCGATGGTCGGGTCTGGAGTTCGCGCAGGCCATGAAAGCCGAGCCCGGGTTGGCTTCGGTCCCCGTGCTCCTGCTGACGGCTCGCGGCTACATCGTCGAGCCGGGCGAGCGCGACAAGACCAACATCCGATCCATCATGGCCAAGCCGTTCAGCGCCAACGAGGTCGTGCGCTGCGTGCTCGAGATGGTCGGCTCTTCGCATCGGTCGCTGCGGAAGGAATCGGCATGAGTCGCCCGCAGTTCGAGATCGAGTGTCGCGGAGCGCTCGTCGAGCTGTTCACCCGGTCCGCGCGCCTTGGCATCGCGTGCTGGTGGTTCGGGCGCGACAGGCAGCTTCATGCGGAGTTGAGCCACGAGGCGTTCGAGCGGGCGGGGCGCGACTACCGAGCAGCAGAGCCCGACGGCGATGCCGATACTGCTGATTGGATTTCGGTCGATGTGTGTCGCGCCGGTCAGCGCGTTGGCGCGATTCTCCTGCGTCCGACGGCGGATGCCGAGGGGCCGGCGAGCGATCGCGAGTACCTCCGTTCGCTGTTCAGCCTCGGGCTGGCCGACGACGCGAACGCACGCGTGATCGAGGACTTCACCGAGCACCTCGCGCAGGCCTTCGAGAACATCCAGCTTCTGTATCGCGTCGGCAAGGCGATGAGCACCCCCGACGACCCGGCCGGTTTCAGCGAGTACCTCGTTGAGCAGATCCTCGATTCGACCCCGTTCCGCTGGAGCGCGATCGTGCTCTCGGACAGCCAGCTCCTGGTCGAGGGTGTTCGTTCGGCGGTGTTCGCCGATACGGAGATCGAAGGGACGGCGGAGCTGGTCCGCGCCGAAGCGGTGCGGCTCGCGGGAGAGCTGAAGGACCGGGGCGGGATCTTCTACAACGCCGATCCGCGGCTCGAAATCCAGGGAACCGCCCATGTCGTGCTTTCTTCGGGCGAGCCGGTCGGCATGCTGATCTGCGGCGGAAAGCAGGGCCACGAAGCCGACATCAGCAGCTACGACACGCAGCTGCTCGAGGCCTCGGCCAGCCACCTCGGTTCGGTGCTTGAGACCGCGCGGCTCTACGAGCAGCAGGCGACGATGTTCCTCGGGACGATCAGTTCGCTGATCCGGGCGCTCGACGCGAAGGACCCGTACACGCGAGGTCATTCGGATCGCGTCGCGGCCCTCGCCCGGCAACTGGCGCGCAAGGCCGGTCTCGGCGAGAAGGTGGCCGAGCGGTACCACATCGCGGGCCTGCTCCACGACGTCGGCAAGATCGGCGTGCCCGAGGCGGTTCTGTGCAAGCCGGGTCGGCTGACCGACGAGGAGTTCGGCTGCATCATGCGTCACCCTGAGATCGGCTACAACATCCTCGACGGCGTGCCCGGCATGGAGGATCTGCTCCCGGGTGTGCTGCACCACCACGAGCGGTACGACGGCAAGGGGTACCCGTCCGGTCTGGCCGGCGAGGACATCCCGATGATCGCGCGGGTGCTCTGTCTCGCGGACACGTTCGACGCGATGAGCTCGAACCGTGCCTACCGCTCGGCGATGACGCGCGACACCGTGCTGGCGGAGATTTCCAAGTGCGCCGGGACGCAGTTCGACCCGGAGCTTGCGCCGCTGTTCGTGTCGATGGACTTCGATGAGTACGACCGGATGGTCGCCCGCCACGTCCGCCAGGCGGCGATCGACGCGCAGGGCAAGCGGGCGGCCTGAGGCGGTCGTTTGGTCGCGCGACCTGCCCGGATCGCATCAATCCACAACGCGTGAGAACGAGTCGTGATCCAGGATCAACGGACGAGGTGTCGGCGTAGCCGAGGCGAGGTCGTTGATCTGGGCGTTGCTCAGCCTGTAGGCGAAGAAAGCCGCTTCGCAGATCTTGCCGTTGAAGTGGTTGTCCAGGTCTCGACCCGCGCCCATGCGGCGGTACAGATCAACGGATGCGCCGAACATGATGTCTGCGGTGTTCGCGATCGGTGTCCACGCTCGCCCGAGGCCTCGCGGTGTGGTGACGACCTTGGTGCCGCTGCCGTCGAGATAGCCCCGCCACCCGTCATCGCCCCACGTAATCGCGATGTGGTGCCACGTGTCTCCGCTGATGGAGCCGAGGTTCGCGTAATCGACTCTGCCCTGATATTCCAGAACCAGGAACACCGAACCGTTCATGCACAGCACCACCGGAAGAACCGCGTTGTAGTCTGCCCAGTCGTATTTGGCGAAAGCGACCTGCGTGAGCGCGCTCGAGGCGTACGTCGAGGAGGGCTGCATCCAGAAGCTGACGCTCCCGTAGTCGGTCTCGAAGCAGGTTTCGTGGTTGACGCTGAAGTACGTCTTGTCGACGGTGCTCAACTGCGGCATGTCGTAGTTGCCGGTGGCATCGCTGGTGTTGTAGGTCAGCGTGCCGACATGATCAGCATCCCGGACGGCGCGCAGATCGAGAGACTTGTTACCGTCCAGCCCGTGCATTGGCCAGTACGCGAGCGGGTGCATATCGAGGATCAGGTTGGGGTCGCTCTCCTGCGTCTGAGACCACTCCAGGCGGATCGCGTATTTCTGCGTCGACTGGCCGTTCTGAGCGATCGCCGTGATGACGGCGGGGTCGCTGTAATCGTCCAGCAGGTCGGCGTCGTCGGGGTCTTCCACGGTGACCCGGAATCGTGTGTTCCCCATCGACACATTCGAGAGCAGCACACCCCCGGACACCTTCTCTCGCCACGTCGGGTCGGCTTCGATGGTGGCGAGCGCGATCTCGAGCGCGGATCGTGCGCAGGAGCGTGCCGTCGTCTCTTCCTCGGTTCGGGTCGCCGAAGCGAGCTCGGTCCGGGCGTTGATCAGGCCAGATAGCGTGAGCGTGAGGACGATCGACATCGTTGCGAGCACCACGATGTACACGGTGCCGCGATGACGGTTCTGAGTCGCGGGGTTCTGGTGTTTCATTCGATGACCTCTCCGGTCGGCGGGAGCGCGCCGGCTTCGGCCTGATCCCACGCCAATGCGCGGAAGGCACTGACCTCGGCGACCAAACGGCCGTTGCGAAGCACGGTGACCGTGATGAGTTTGCCGGTCTCGAACGAGCCGCTGGTCACGACATCGGTTCCGGAGACGAGGGCG
Source organism: uncultured bacterium (assembly GCA_963971985.1). GTDB lineage: Bacteria > Planctomycetota > Phycisphaerae > Phycisphaerales > UBA1924 > JANSXG01. The sequence continues at coordinate 641 of CAXAVQ010000067.1, read as the reverse complement.
TACTCGACGCTGACGGAGCGTGCCCAGCCCTCGAAGCCAGGGACGGGATCGCCGTTGATCTGGAGTGGCGGACTCTGCTCCCAGCCGTCGTAATCGTCGATGTCGTTGTAGGCGGTCCGGGTGGTTCCGTCGTACTCGTCGACGCGGACACCGAAACTGCCCACGCCGGAGTCGGGGTCCGCCCAGTGCCTGGTCTGAATCTCGGCGAGGAGGTCGTTGGCGAGCGCGAGGCCCCGGACGCGGTCGGTGGAGAGGGCGCGGGTGCGCGCGGAGACGGCGGTCATCTGGATCACGCCCATCGACATGATGCTCACGATGACCATCGAGATCGTGACCTCGACCAGTGAGATGCCCCGACGGAGGGTCATGGAGCGATCCTCACGGGGGCGGGCAGGTCGACCGTTGTGACGACGGATGTACCGGCGAGACCTGTCGGGCTGACGGTGACGCGTATCGAGGAGACTGTTTTCTCGGTTGAGGACGTGCGACCGGATTCAGTGAAGTAGCTGGCGCGGATGCGATAGCCCATGCGCGTGGTCAGGCCGGAGCTCCAGGTCAGGCCTGCGTCCGAAGAGCGCAGCATCGCGTGTTCTCCGGTGAAGACGAGCTGCTGAAACACACGGACTGCGACGGAGGCATTG
>CAXAVQ010000066.1:0-10285 GCA_963971985.1 uncultured bacterium | reverse complement strand
TGTTGACCTGGCGGACCTGAACATCGTTCTGGGGAACTTCGGCACGGACTGCTGAAAGCGCTACCGCTGCGTCGTCACGCTGACGCTTCGGGGTGCTCCGGTTGCTTCATCGAGAGCGCGGCCACGGTGAGCGGGATCGTCAGCGCTGCGCAGGCGAGGAGGGGAATGCGATAGCCCTCGGTAAACTTCGCGCCGAGCGAGAGCAGGACGGGCCCGACGGCGGTGCCGATGATCATCGAGCGGGTGAGCGTGCCGCGGATCGCGCCGTGGTGTTTGCGCCCGAAGTATCGCGCGAAGATCGGGCTGGCGAGCACGAAGATCAGCGACTGGGTCATGCCCATGAGCACCATCGCTGCGTAGAGCGCCGGCAGGGCCGACGCGAAGGCGACGCAGATACACGACAGGCCGAGCAGGACGGTGGTCCAAGACAGAAGAATCCGCTCACGGAATCTGTCCACGAGCACGCCGCTGATGGGGACCGCGAGCATCGCGACCAGGCCGGCGAGAGGGAGCAGCGAGGCGGCGACCTTCTTGCTGTGCCCGGCCTCACGCACGATGACCTGGTGCTCGAGCGCGATGGCGGTAAAGATCGCGGCGTTTGCAACCAGGGCACCGGTCACGATCCAGTACGCGCCGGTGCGGATGGCCTGTTTCGCCGTGAAGTCGAGCGGTCGGGCAGATCCCGGCTTGGGCTCGTGTGTGTCGCGCGAGATTTCCGCCGCGGCGTCGGGCTCGGCGTCTTCGAGGCTGTGGTGCTCCTCCGGTGGGATGTTGTCGAGGTGCTGACCGATGTCCTCGGGCTTGTTGCGAAAGATGATGACGACGAGCGGGATGACCGCGAGGTACACGCCGAGACCGAGCAGCGCGTACGCGCTCTTCCACCCGAGCCACGCGATGAGGGCGATCGCGAGCGGCGGGAGCAGGACGTTGGCCAGCGACATGCCGGTGTGGCGCACGCTCTCTGCGACGCCGAGGCGTTTCTCGTACCACATCGCGAGCGTGTGCCCCGCGACAAGACCCAGGGCGCCCTGCCCGAAAGCCCGGAGCCCGAAGAACGCGAGGCCGAGTTGGTATATGTTCTCGGCGAATCCGATCATCGCGCACGTGAAGGCGAGCAAGGCCGCGGCGATGCCCATCATTACCCGCGTGCCGAAACGGTCGGACAACGAACCGACCAGCGGCATGAGCAGCCCGGCGCCGAGCGTGCCGATGCCGTACGCCGTCGCGAGCGGGGCGGCTTCGTCCAAGCCGAGTTCCCGCTGGAACGAGGTGTAGAACTGGGAGACGAGGAACGTCTGACCCGGCGAGGTCGAGACCGTGGCCACGGTCGCGACGCCGAGCATGGTCCAGCCGTAGTACAGGCGGGGACGAGCTGATGTGGAGGGTGAAGTGGTCAAGATTGCAAGCGTAGCAACGACCGCGTCACCGGGCGATCATGTGGAAGACGGTTCTTGCGTCGGCAGATCAAAGTATTCGCGGATGAAACCGCGGATCTGTTCGCTGCGCGAGAGTTTGACCAGATCCAGAAGGCGGGTGAGGTCTCGCTGCTTTTTCATCTCGATCTCGTCCGCGGAGAGCGATCGGTCGTCGAGCGGACGCACGAACCGGTAGTGTCCCACGAACGGCGCAGGCTCGATCACGCCGAGTTTTTCGAGCGTGGTCATCGCGTAACCGATCCGACCATCGCCGCGGCCTTTACCGAGCACGAGGAGTCGAACGTCGTCCTCGGTAAAGGTCGAATCTCCGGAGGAGTCGTCGCCGAAGCGCGTTTCGATGGTGGAGGCAACCTGCGCGAGCAGGTCGGCGGATGGGTTGGCCCATTCGATGAAGTTCTGTTGGATCGCGAGGTCGTCCTGGCAGTAGAGCAGTTCGCAGCGCGACGGCAGGCCGTCGCGCCCGGCCCGCCCGATCTCCTGGTAGTAGGCCTCGACCGAGCCCGGGACCTGTGCGTGGACGATGAAGCGGATATCCGGTTTGTCCACACCCATGCCGAAGGCGTTGGTGGCGAGCAGGAGGAGGTTGTCGTCGGGTGTGGCATCGATGAAGCGGTCGTAGACGCGTTTCTTGCGATGTGGGTCGAGCTGGCCGTGGTAGATCTCGATGCGCCTTTCGGGCATCTTGCGTCGGAGCCGATCGGCGGCTCGCTCGAGGTCTTTGATCAGGGCGAAGTAGACGATCCCTGTGCCGCCCATCTCGCTTGCGGTGCGCAGGATGCGCCGATCCTTGTCGGCGTCGTCCCAGCACTCGTGGACCCGGATCGAGAGGTTCGGGCGGTCGATATCGTTGGCGAACAGCGGCATCTCGGACTCGGAACGCCCGAGCGTCGCCCGGATGTCCTCGCGGACGCGTGATGTGGCGGTCGCGGTGAGTGCGATGGTGGGAGGGGAGCCGATGAGACGCCGGAACTCGCCGACACGCTGGTAGGCCGGGCGGAGGTCGTGGCCCCATTTGCTGATGCAGTGGGCCTCGTCGACGGCGAGCAGTTTTACGCCACCGGGCACACAGCCGAGCGCTTCGACGAATGGTGGTTTCTCCATTCGCTCCGGAGTGGCGTAGATCAGTTCGAACTCACCCTGCCCGAGTTGCTGGTAACGCCGATCACGTTCGGTCCGGGACAGCGTTGAGTTGATGTACTGGGCCCGGATGCCCTTCTTGCGGAGCGCTGCGACCTGGTCTTCCATGAGCGCGATGAGCGGGCTGAAGATCAAGGCGACGCCCGGACCGGCGCCGTCGCGTCCGGGGAGGGCGAGAGCGGGCAATTGGTAGCACAGGCTTTTGCCGGAGCCCGTTGGCATGACAACGAGCGCGTCCTTGCCGGACATCACCCGGTCGATGATCCGCTGCTGTAGCGGTCGGAGCGACGGGAAACCGAATCGGGATTCGAGGATCGACTGGACCGAAGCACTCACGAGGAACCGTGCTCCGACGCGACGATCTCGATGGGTAGTTCGAATTCACGCTCGAACACGTCGGCCTTGCGCTGCGCGCCCCATATGTCGGCGCTGATGTCGTGCGCGGAGCGGGCGATCAACGTGTATCGATGGGCCGAGCGAGTCAGGTTGACGGACTCGACGAGCTGGGTATGGGTGCGATCGAGCCCGTCGGCGATGCGCAGGATCGCGGCGAGGCGGCGCACGGTCGGCTTGTCTGCATCGTCGAGGTTCCGGTAGTGGGCGTGCTTCTTCTTCGGGCGAGCCTTGCGGTGGTAGCGGGCGACGGTGCCGATGAGTTCGAGTTCGCGCGGCGAGAACCCCGGCAGTTCGCTGTGGACGATGAGGTGGTAGCTGTGTTTGTGGTGCCCGGTGTAGTTGATGAAGTAGCCGACGTCACGCAGGAGGGACGCGGCGTGGAGGATCGCTCGGGATTCGTCCGAAGCCCAGAACGGCTGCTCACCGGCGTCCGAGGATTCGATGGCGAGCAACTGGTCGTAGATGGAGAGGGCGAGCTTGGCGACGTGCTTGCTGTGCGACTCCTCGAAGTTGCATCGGCGTCCGAACTCGATGACACCTCGCTGCCGATCCGGGAATCCTGAGGCGGCGATGGGGGTCTCGAAGCGGGCACGCAGCATCTCGAGCAGGATGCCGTCGCGTACGCCGCGATCGTGGATGCGCAGGTTGTTCACGGCGAGCCGGCGCATGACGCCCTCAACGAGTGTGATGCCGGCGATGATGATGCCTGCGCGGTCCGCGGAGAGGCCCGGCACGCCCCGGCGCTGCTCGACGTCCATCGAGCGCAGCCATTGGAGGATGTGCTTCACTTCAGCGCGGGAGATCTCGTATCCCCGGACGCGGGCCGGGGCGCGCGAATCGTCGGACGAGCCGGTGGCTGCTTCAGACTCCGCTCGCTTGATCGCGATGGTCGCGAGGGTCGTGAACGTGCCGCCGGTGCCGAACATGACCTGCGGCTGGACGCTGGGTTTCTCGATGCGGGTCCGAAGCGTCCGGCGGACGAAGTTGTACATCGCCTGATTGCCGGACGGGTCGGTGCGATCGGCGGGGCCGAAGCGGTCAGTCAGGCGGACGGCACCGACGGGGATCGAGATGAGTCGCTCCACCACCCCTCCAGCGGAGAGCGCGAGCTCGGTGCTTCCGCCACCGATATCGAGGACGGCGGCTCGGGCGGCGGACAGGTCGAAGGCGTGGGCGACGGACTCGTGGGCGAGTCGCGCTTCGTCATCACCGCTGAGGATCTCCGGGAGCATTCCGGTGCGGGCGTGCACGAGGTCGATGAAGTCGGACTGGTTCGGCGCGTCGCGGACCGCAGCGGTCGCGACGAGGCGGATCTGCTCCGCGCCGAAGCCTTGGGCGATGGAGACCATACTGGAGATCGCCGCGACGGCGTCTTCGATCGCTTCCGGGCGGAGCGTACCGTCGGGCTCAGCGCCCGAGGCGAGAGCGATGTGGGCCTTTTCGTCGGTCAGCAGGCGGTAGAGGCGCGCCGACGACGCTTCTGCGACGACGAGCCGGATGCTGTTGGAGCCGATGTCGACCGCGGCGATTCGGCAGGTCGCGGGCCTTGATTCATCGGGTGTGGCTTCCCGCTCGGGGCGCGATGACGCTTCGTGTTCCTGCATGCGCTTCGATGCCTCCGATTCGGTTGCGTGCGATTATAGGTGGCGCTGAAGAGGGGCCACACGGGCCCAAAGAAAAACCGGCGTCGGTGCGCCGGTTTGCAATGCAAAGTTGCGCTGACGCATCAGGCCGGCACGAATCCGATGCGAACCTCGTAGTCGCCCTGCGGCAGGATCGCGCTCGGGTTCGAGCGGCTGACCGTGAAGTTCGGGAAGACCGTGGTGACCTGACCGATCGAGCCGGCGGCGATGCCGAACGGCGTGCCGAAGTTGCTGGTCTGCGGACGGAAGATGAACGCCGTGTCGATCCGGCCGGCGACGATGAAGCTGTTGACCAGCGAGTCCTGGTTGCCGCCGATGCCCGTGATCTGGATCGAGCCGATGGTGGCGTCGAGGTCCATGCCGTCGGGCGAGTCGGGCAGACCGAACTGGCCGTCGGGGGCGCCGACGTAGAGTTCGGAGTTGAACATGCCCTTGGCCGTAATCGAGGTGATGTTGCGATCCGCGGTGATGACCGAGTCCTGAAGGGATCCGGTGACGGTGAGGGTACCGATGCTGTTCGGGCCGGAGACCGAGGTGCCCTCGAAGTTCCAGGTGCTGTTGATGACGTCGCCCTGGATGAGGATGGTGTTGGTCGAGTTCGAGAAGTAATCGAAACTCGCGTTGCCGTAGATGGCCACGACGTTCGCGGTCCGGAGTTCCACATCGCCGCTCAGATCGCCGAAGACGATGAGGCGATCGATGTCGTTGGTCCCGATCGTGCCGTCGATGAAGTCGCCGGTGCGGAGCACGTTGGTGATGTTCAGCCACTCGACCGTGGTCTCGATGGAATCCCCGAAGAAGATAATGTTCCTGGCGTCGCCCGCTCCGAGGAGGGTGAAGTTGTCGGTGTCGCCGACGATGACAGCTTCGCCTACCTGGTCGAGCCGGAGACCGCGCCTGCGATGAGGTTTCTGACGTCCGCGCTGAAGGTGGCGGTCGAGTTGGAGAAGCCGGTCACGAAGCGCAGAAGGTTGACGTCCCCAGTGATGTCCCAGGTGGAGCCGAAGACGCTCCCGCGGACGAAGGCGCTGAGCAGGGTGAAGGGGTTCTCGACGTCGCCCGCGAGAGTCAGGTTGGCTTCGAAGTCTCCGGCGAGCCCGGCGCTCGGGTTGCCCGTCACGACCAGTGAGCGGAGTGTCGGTGCGACGATCTCGGCGATCTGGTCCGAGGAGTTTGTCCAGTTTGTGGCGCGGACGAGGCCCAGCGGGATCGCGCTGGAGATACCAGTGTTGTCAGCCTGCCCCAGCACGACGTTCGTGACCGCCGGAGGGTTAGCGAGGTCGGCAACACCGTTGTTCCCGATCCGGATCGTTGAATCGAGGGTCTGGCCAAGGACCCGGATCAGGCGGGTGCCGCCCTCGAGGACGATGTCGGCCTCGACGTTGCCCAGCACGGTCAGGCTGCCGACGAACCCGTCCTGGACGTAGACGCCGAGACGGTTCTCGATATCGAGGCCGTCGCGCGCCACATCTTCGTCGATCTGGAGGCCGCCGCCGAGCGTGAAGCCGGCGAGGTCCATACCGACCACGGAGTGGCGGAGGTAGATGGAACCGATGAGGACTTCGGAGGCGATAAACGCCAGCTGGCCCTGAGCTGTCGAGCGCAGGTCGCGGATGATCCCGACGCTGTTGGCGTCGGCGATGGAGATGCCGATGCGTCCCTCAAAGCCGTCGTGGATGACGATCGACTGCACCGAGTTGCTGAACGGCGAGAACACCACGCTGACGAAGTCGGCGATGTTGCCGGTGTTCAGGCCGTCGAGATCGTAGACGTAGACCTTGGAGTTGTTCCCGGCGATGTTGGTCGTGAAGACTTCGGTGTTCTCGCTGCCGAGCTGCTGGAACGGCTGGGCGGAGACGTCCTGGATGATCGATACACGGGTCAGGATGACCACGTCGTCGGGCGTCAGGTCACCGTCGACGGCGTCGGGGTCGACGACCGGCACGTCGGTGAACGCCCCGCCCTGGCCGGAAGCATCGACCGTCGTCAGGCCGGCGAGTGCCGCGAGCACGTCGAACGACTCGGGCGTGATCTCGCCGAAGACGGTAAACCCGCCGTTCTGGTTATCGAGGTTGTCCGAGTTGTCGGCCAGGTTGAAGAAGAACTGGCTGGTCGCGGAGTTCGGATCGCCGCCGAGCTTGGCCATCGCGATCGTGCCGAAGAGGTTGGACAGTTCGAACTCGTTGATGATCGGCGCGTCGGTGTCGACGGGCGTGAAATCGTCGTCTGCATAGAAACCGCCGCCCTGGAGGACGAAGTCCTCGACGAGGCGGTGGAAGAAGGTTTCGTCGTAGCGACCGGACTGGGCGTAGTTCAGGAAGTTGGCAACCGTCACCGGCGTGGTGTCACCGAAGAGCAGGATGTCGATGTTGCCGAACGCGGTGAAGATCCGGGCGACCAGATCCTGCTCCGGCGGGCGTGTGAAGACGAGGAATTCGCCACCGGCGGTGCCGTCGCCCGACTCGTTGCCCATGCCCATGAACTCGGCGTCGATGAAGTCGCCCTTGGCGTCGCGGATGGAATCGCCGTCCACGCGGATTGCGTAGCGTGTTGATTCGTCGAAGTTGCCCTCGATGACGATGCGGTTGTTGAGCGCGTCATAGGAGACCACAACGTCGGCGACCTCGTCGTCGGCGGTCCCGAGCAGGCCGTCTGGCCCTGCGAGGAGGATCTGCACGGTCGACGAATTGACGGTGTTGCCATCCAGCGCCTGGGACATCTGGAGGAAGACATTGCCCCGATCGTCGGCTTCGAACGATTCTATGAATGTAAGATCACCGGTCAGCAGAACCCGTCGCTCCAGTTGTTCAAACTGGGCAAGATCGGCGTGAGATGGACGCGGGCGTACCATCAGATCTGCGCTACTGGTCTGGGTCTTCATCGGTCACGTCTCCACCACGAGCATTGCTGTCAGCGAACGCGCCGGGAGCTTCCGAGCGCCTGTTCACTCGAGACAACTTATCGGAGTTGCCCTCGGTCCGACACCACCTCAAACGTGCAGGTCGGTGTGGCGAGGATCACCGATGCTCTAGTTTCCGTCGTAAACGCGGTCATCGCAAGGGTTTCTGTCAAAAACCCGGAGGCAGTGCCGGTTTGACGGCCTGGGAGGCGAGCCAGGAGGCCTTAAGGCTTATCAGGGACGTAGGTCACGACGTCCAGTTCCGTATAACTGCCGTCGGGGAGGGACAGGCGAAGGATGTCGTGATAAACGCCCGGGAGCAGGCTTTCGCGAGGAGAGAAGGCGAGGTCAACGAGGAATTCTCGCATTTTCTGCGGGTCCGCCTCGGTCGATTGAATAGTCGCCGTTACGGCTGACGGGGCGTCCTGGGCAGGGTTGCTTGTGCCGCCGCCGCCGATCGTGGCATCGCCCTGTGAGGGCCGGCACGAGGCTGAAAGCGCACTCAGGTCGGTCGCTCGCGTTCGCATCAGGCGGACTCGGGCGGTCATCGGTTGGTCGCCCGTGTCCTGCTTCCGGAGGTGGACGATCCGGCACTCAGCGAGCCACGAGGGAGGCGAGGCCGAGAGCGGGGCAGCTGATCCGCCGGTGAACCTTGTCGGGATTTCAGTCATGGGATCGTCAGCACGGTCCGTCACAACGTGCAGATACCGGGGCGCAGGCGAACGATCCGTAAAGTCATAACGGACCACGTGCTTGGTGCGAGGCGAATCGGGGTCTACCCCCGGATCGACGTAGACCGGAGCCCGACCGTCAACAGCGATGACCCGGAAACTGGCACCGTCGTGCGCTTCCAGAGTCACTTCGCCGGTAGGGCTGCTGAGGATCGGTGTCGCTCCTCTGTTGACTCGGATCGCTCGCCCGACCGACGCAACAGTCGTGAACTGGGTCGGCGCGGAGCGGTACTCATCAAATATGACTCGAACCGAACGCCGATTCGTCACGTGCGGATAGGTGGGTGCCGTGAATCGGAGGGTGAGGAGGGCATCCTGACCCGGAGCGATTTGTTCCGGCGTGACGGTCGCGATGGTGCAGTCGCAGCTCGACGTGACCGTGTTGACGTTCAGGACCGACCCGCTCGTGTTGGTGAATCGAATCTGTTCCTCAACGGTCTGACCAACGAGCACGTATCCGAAGTCAATATGCTCACGTTCCACACTCACCGGAGCATCGGGCTTCGGTGAGAACTGACCGGATGGTGTCGCGTCGATCGGCGCCGGTGGTGCCTCGGTCGTATCTGCCGGAGGCTCCGGAGTCTGGGCATCGAGTGCGGACCGTGGTGTTCGTGAGGCGGTCAGAAGCAGGGTTGCGCCGATGACGATCCCTGCAATCGCAGCGATGACAATGATTCTGGTGTTCCCGCGTCGGGTGCTGTCCGATCCAGCGCAGCTTCGAAACCTCATGGCCATGGCCCTCATCCTGCCGGAAACCGATTGGACGCAACACACCGGGAGCGAGCGATGCAACTCTTCCGACCGCTTTGATGGGTTCATCGGCCCGAGAAGAACTCTTTGATGCGGTGCAGCGTGACCGCGCGTCCCATCGCACCGATGGACTCGGTCAGCGGGATCTCCTTCGGGCACACCTTCACACAGTTCTGCGAGTTGCCGCAGTTGTTGATGCCGCCGGGGCCGGCGAGCGTGTCGAGACGCTGTTTTTTCATGGTGGCTCCGGTCTCGTGCATGTTGAAGTAGCGGGCTTGGGAGATGACCGCGGCACCGACGAACGACTCGTCGAACTTCGATTCGTCCTCTTCGAGGGTGTACTGCGGGCAGGCCTCCAGGCAGCAGCCGCAGGACATGCAAGTGCTGAGCTTGTAGCGCGTCTGCTGTTCGTCAGGTGTTTCTTCGGGACCCTCGCCGAGGTCGTAGGTGCCGTCGATCGGAACCCATGCCTTGACGGATTCCAGCGCCTTGAACAGGCGGCTGCGGTCCACCCAGAGGTCACGCACGACCGGGAACTTGCTCATCGGTTCCAGAGTGATCATGTCGCCGTCGTTGGGTGCGTAGTCATCGACGAGACACGAACAGGCCTGACGGACCTTGCCGTTGATGACCATGGTGCAGGAGCCGCAGACCTCTTCGAGGCAACCGGACTCATAGGTGACGGGCGTCGAGCGCGTGCCATTGACGGTCACGGGGTTCGAAGCAATTTGCTGAAGGCATGCGATCACGTTGATCGCGCCGTCCCGCTCACCGGCTGACGGGAGGTCGACCTTGAACTCTTCCCAACGGACGTTCTTGTTGTGCGAGTCGGCACGCTTGATACGCACCCGGATGGACCGGGCGCCAGAGGGGCCTTGGCCGTTGGCGGCGCGCCCGCGCGTATCGGTCGCGAGATCGGTGTTGGAATTGGACTGGATCATCGGTTAGCTGCTCACCTTCTCGGAGTCATCAGGGGAACGCACATCGCGGGCCCCGGAGACGTCAGCTTTCGGGTCGGAAACGCGCGGCGACTGCTTCGGGTCGTCCGCGGCGGTGGGGGCGGGAACCTGCGCCTTCGACTTCTTCGTAGTCGAGTAGTCGCGGACGCGGGGGCCGACGAGGCCTCGCTCGACCTCCTCGAAACTGATCTTCGAGCGTCCGGTCGAGGCGTCGAATTCGGCCACGGTGGTCTTGAGGAACCGGCTGTCGTCACGACCGAGGAAGTCGGTGCGGTAGTGCGAGCCGCGAGACTCTTCGCGTGCCAGACCGCCGCGCACGATCGGGTCGGCCAGA
>CAXAVQ010000065.1:0-10311 GCA_963971985.1 uncultured bacterium | reverse complement strand
CCGAGCAGCCGGAGAATGGCCGCCGACCGATCCGGTGCGACGATCCCGTTGCGAAGCGTGTTCAGCGACGCGACTCGTAACTGGCCCGACAGCGGTTCGGGGAACGTGAAATCGACCGGCTCACTCGTGTCGATTTCTCCGCGTCCCCAGATCATCACGGGCTCTGCGAGCTGGTCACTCCCGCTGAAACGCAGTTCGATGGGCTCATCCGACGCGAAGCCCGCCAGCGCCAAGTCCACCCTGACCTCAAAATCGTCGCTGGCGTACGTCGGCGCACTCCAGTACCCGACAGCGTGCCAGCCGATGTCCTGCCAGGCGTCGGAACCGTCCCGTCTGGTCAAAGTCCGCTCGCGTGTGTTGATCCGCAACGCCGCATCGCTCCGGACAGAGCTCAGTTCGAGAACGAGTGTGCCGTCGGACTCCGGCCCGGACTGCAGATTCAGCGTTCGGCCCGTATCGAACCTCAGGTGAAGGATCGACCCTTCAGACTGCGCCCAGAGCTCGGTCACATCGAACGACCCCGTCGCGTCACCCGCGGGATCGACGGCGACGATGTGCCCCCGGTTCCACTCCGCGAAATCACCATCCACAGCCAGCGGTGCCGCGGACGACTGCGCGAACGACGCAGCCAGAGCGACAACACCTACGATCTTCAGAGCGCGGTTGGTACCCATTACACAGATCTCCATTTAGGGATTCCGATGCATCGCGACGGCTAATTCCGACGCGAGACGAGCGTTTGATCGCACGAGTTCGAGATTCGCCCGAAGGGTTGCCCCGTCCGAGACGTCGTGCAACGCCCCCAGCACAGCGGGCGTGATACCACGCCCGGTCGCCCCGCTCGACCGCGCGTGCTCCTCGGCCTCTTCCCGCCAGGCCTCGAACCGCTCTGCTGGGATCTCGTGCTCTTCCGGGACAGGATTCGCGACGAGGACGCCGCGGTTCGATCGAGCGAGTTCTTCGTTCAGGAACGCTGCGAGTTCGGCGGGGTCATCGAACCGCGCGTCTACCTCCGCTTCCGATGATCTTTGGTAGAAGGCCGGAAAACTGTCTGTGCGAAAGCCCACGACGCACACGCCGAGCGACTCAAGGGCTTCACGTGTCGCGCAGACATCGAGGATGGACTTCACCCCGCTGGAGACGACCGCCACAGGGTATCGCGCCATCGCGGCAAGGTCGGACGAAACGTCGAGGTTGCAGGTCGCGCCGCCAGTGAACAGATTCTGGTGAACGCCACCGAGCCCGCCGGTTGCGAAGACGCCTATTCCCGCTGCCGCGGCGATCTCCATCGTCACGCTGACCGTCGTCGCCGCGCTCGCGCCCCAGTACTTCAATACCCCGAGGTTCGACGTGTTGGCCTTGGGCACGGCGTCCCGATCCAGCAACTCCCGCAGCTCGGGCTCGGTCACGCCGGCGACGGGCCGCCCATCTATAAGCGCGATCAGCGCGGGCGACGCTCCGGCCGCGACGCAGATATCGCAGAGTTCCCGATTGAGTTCGAGCGCACTGGTCTTCGGCACGCCGTGCACCAGCAGGGTGGATTCCAGAGCGACAGCGGGGGAGGGGACGCGTCGAACGACTCTCATGGGCGGAGTGTACCCCGCGCAGCAAAGCGGCGGGCCAGAGCCCGCCGTGTAAGTCAATCCGATTCGATCCGTTGCGGACGCGTTACACCACGCCCTGCGCGACCATCGCGTTGGCGACCTTGACGAAACCGGCGATGTTCGCCCCGTCGACGTAGTTGCCGGCGGTGGAGTATCGCTCGGAAGCCTCGTACGCGTTCTTGTGGATGGTGGCCATCATGCCCTTGAGCATCTCCTCCACCTGATCGAACGACCACGCGATCCGCGACGAGTTCTGGGCCATCTCAAGGGCGGAGCACCCCACGCCCGCGGCGTTCGCCGCCTTGCCGGGGCCGAACATGATCTTCGAATCCACGAACGTGTTCACGGCATCCGTATCGGAAGGCATGTTCGCGCCCTCGCTGACGAGTGTCACGCCACCCTCGAGCAGATTCTTCGCGTCCTTGCCGTTGATCTCGTTCTGAGTCGCACACGGGAACGCGCACTGGGCGTCGACCTGCCACAGCGGGTTGGAATCGGCGCTGTGATCGGTCTCGTGGTACTCGACCTTGCCGGGGTACTTGTCGGCAAGCTCGTGGATGCGCCCGCGCCGGTTGTTCTTGATGTCCTTGATCTCCTCGAGCATCTCGGCGTCGATGCCATCCTTGACGTGAACCCAGCCCGTGGAATCGGACACCGTCACGGGTTTGGCACCCAACTGGATGAGTTTCTCCACGGCGTACTGTGACACATTCCCCGAACCGGAGACCAGACACGTTTTGCCTTCAAGCGAGTCGTTCTTTACCTGGAGCATCTCCGCAGCGAAGAACACCGTTCCGTAGCCCGTGGCCTCGGTGCGCCCGAGCGATCCGCCGAAGCCCAGCGGCTTGCCAGTCAGGACGCCCGTGAACTCGTTGGCAAGGCGCTTGTACTGGCCGAACATGTAGCCGATCTCGCGTCCGCCAACGCCGATGTCGCCCGCGGGTACATCAGTGTCCGGGCCGACATGACGGGTGAGTTCGGTCATGAACGACTGGCAGAAGCGCATCACTTCGAAATCGGACTTGCCCTTCGGGTCGAAGTCCGCACCGCCCTTGCCGCCGCCGATCATCTGGCCGGTCAGGGCGTTCTTGAAGATCTGCTCGAAGCCGAGGAACTTGAGGATCGACAGGTTGACGGTCGGGTGGAAGCGGATGCCTCCCTTATACGGCCCGATCGCCGAGTTGAACTGGACGCGGAACCCCCGGTTCACCCGGGGCTTGTTCTGGTCGTCGAGCCAGGGGACCCGGAACTGGATCACCCGCTCGGGCTCGACGATCCGCTCCAGAATCGCGTGCTTCTAGAACTCGGGGTGCTTATCGAAGACGGGGGAGAGCGATTCGAGGACTTCTTCCGCCGCCTGTAGAAACTCTGTTTCATGGGCGTTGCGGGTCTTGAGCTGCTCGAGAACGTCATGCGCGTAACCGTGGGCCATATGGCTCGTATCTCCAAAGGCCACCGGGAGACCGGTGGGGGGTTCTTGTCAGGGCGGGCATGGTATCCGTTTCCCGCCCGGCGGCGAGGCGATCCCGGCGGACGCGCGACGGGTAAATCGCTACACTTCACGCCGTCTTAGGGGCGAATAGCTCAGCTGGCTAGAGCGCTCGGTTTACACCCGCGAGGTCCTCGGTTCGAGTCCGAGTTCGCCCACTCTCCCTGAAGCCCGCGTCCGATTCCCACGTCCGATATCGCGTCGGTTTTCGGGTTTTTGCCGGATCGCGGAACAACTCCTGCCGATGGTTCGTATGCTCTTGGGAGAAGTATGTACCGCAGCAGCACCCAAATCCTGCTTATCGCGGCGATGGTGATCGCCGGAGCGGTCGCACCGATGGTGCGAGCGTCGCTGTCGTGCTGCATGGGGAACAGCCACGCCGCCCAACAGATCGCACTCGCCACGGATGCCCAGCCTGATCTCGCCGGGTGCGGTTCATGCTGCGTATCCGAAAGCGTCGCCACTTCAGACGGCGCCCCGTCGGAGCACACAGATCACGATCCCCAGAATCCCGACGACCCCTGCGGCGACGACTGCGGCTGCACGCTCTGCCGCGTCATGGCCTCCGCGACGACCGCGCTCGTGGACGGGCCATCCGTGATGTCGTTCGCTCGCTCCTCGAACCTCGCGTTCGCGGACCCGGATCAGGTTTTCGCCCGCGGAGCCGCGTTCGGTCTGCTCCGTCCTCCACAGAACTGACTTCTGTCGTGGTGCCACTGCGCGCACCGTCGATTACGAGAAGTCAGTTCTGAAGGACACCCACATGTCATCCAAAGAATATCGCCCGAGGCGTGCGCGCCCGGCGGTTCCCCTGCACATCGTGCTACCGATCGCGCTCGCGATCGTCACGCTGGGCCTGTTCCTCTGGTCCGGCCTGAAGACCCTCACACCAGCGCCGAAGGTCCGCGTCGTCCAGGTCGTTCCGGCCGTGGCAGAAGCCCCTGATGCCCCTGCCGCATCCGAGACAGAACCGGTGGATCGCGCCACCAAGACCGTCCAGGCGCCCGGCTGGATCGAGCCCGACCCGTACGCCGTCGCCGCGGTGGCTCTGGCGGACGGCGTCGTCGAAGAAATCCTCGTCCTCGAAGGCCAGTCGGTCGCGAAGGATCAGGAAGTGGCCCGCCTCGTGGACGAGGACGCGCGGCTTTCCCTCCGTGCCGCCAAGGCAGCCGTTGGCCTCGCGGAATCACGCAAGCAGGTCGCCGAGGCCCGTCTCGCGTCTGCCCAAGCTGATTGGGACAACCCGATCGAGCTCGAACGCGTGGTCGAATCAGCCGGAGCAACGGTTGATGAGCTCGATGCCCGTCTGGAGCAGTTGCCGTTCCAGGTCGATGAGGCCCAGGCACTGCTCGTCTCCCGCGAGCAGGAGGCCGAGCGCCTTCAGGATGCCGCCGATGCCGGCAGCGCCAGCGAGATCGAACTGATCATCGCCAAGGCCGCCGCCGAGGCCCAGGCGTCAGTCGTGAAGCAACTCGAGCGCCAGGACGCCGTCCTGCGTGCCCAGAGAGCGAGGGCCGCATCGGACCTGAAAGCCGCCCAGCGCGCACTCGATCTCCGGATCGACGACACCCAGCGCCTCGCGTCCGCGAAGGCTGAGTTGGACGCCGCTGAGGCCCAACTGGAAGACGCACGCTCGGCGCTCGCCGAGGCGGAACTGCGCGTGTCGCGCATGACCATCCGGTCGCCTATGGACGGCCTCGTGCTGCATCGCATCAAGTCACCCGGCGATAAGGTCATGATGGGCATGGACGACCCCACATCCGCCCAGATCATCCATGTCTACGACCCGGAGAAACTGCAGGTCCGGGCAGACGTCCCGCTCGCCGAGGCGTCGCACATCGTCGTGGGCCAGCGCTGTGAGGTCTTCTGCGAGGTCCTGCCGGACAAGGCTTTCGAGGGAGTTGTCACCCGGATCACCAACCTCGCCGACCTGCAGCGCAACACGCTGGAGATCAAGGTCCGCATCATCGATCCCGATCCGATCCTCAAACCCGAGATGCTCTCGCGCGTGCGTTTCCTCGCGTCGTCGGACTCACCGGGTTCCAACCCGTCCGCCGAAGACGAGCCCACACCGGAGTTCCTGCTCCCGCGCGAAGCCGTGCGAAAGGGCAACACCGTGCTCGTCGTGCGCCAACGCTCCGGACTCCGAGGACGAGTCGATCTCGTCTCCGTCGCAGTTTCCGAGTCGACCGAAGCGCCGGAGGGCCACGTCAGCGTCACCGGGCGATTGCTCCCGACCGACCTCGTCGTGCTCGGCGATGTCGAACTCCAGCCCGGCGCGCTGGTCGACTTCTCGACGCCAACACCCGCCCCTGGCAGCAAGGAGGCCGTGGGATGACACTGATCAAAGCAAACAACCTGACGCGTGAATACAAGAAGGGCGGCGAGACCATCCGCCCGCTCAACGGCCTCGACCTGGAAGTCCAGCAAGGGGATTTCCTCGCGCTCATGGGTCCCAGCGGGAGCGGCAAAACCACCCTCCTGAACCTGATCGCCGGCATCGACAGCCCGACTCGGGGCGAACTGATCATCGACGGCGTCAACATCGCGACGCTCAGCCGCAACAAACTCGCCGCGTGGCGGTCCGAGCACGTCGGCTACATCTTCCAGCTCTACAACCTCGTCCCGGTCCTGACCGCGTTCGAAAACGTGGAACTGCCCCTCATGCTCCACAACCTTTCGCGCCGCGAGCGTCGGAAGCGGGTCGACGACGCCCTCGAACAGGTCGGCATCGCCGACCGCGCGGGGCATTACCCCCGCCAGATGAGCGGCGGTCAGGAACAGCGCGTCGCGATCGCTCGGGCGCTCGTCACGAACCCGACGATCGTGGTGGGCGACGAGCCGACCGGCGATCTCGACAAGAAGTCTGCCCGATCGATCATGGAACTGCTGCAACGCATCAACCGCGAGCAGGGCCGGACCATCATCATGGTGACGCACGATCCGAAGACCACCGAGTACGCCGGGCGAACCCTCCATCTCGAAAGCGGCTCGCTCGTCACCGAAGCCGAGACCACCGACGAACTAGTGACTCCGGCCGAGGAAGGAGCGCTGGCATGAGACTCTCTTTGCTTCCCCTGATCATCAAGCAGGCGACGCGCAACCGCGTCCGCTCGCTGCTCACCATCAGCGGCATCGCCATCGCGATGTTCCTGTTCACCTCGATCCAGGCGATGCAGACCGGCGTCAACGAAGCCACAACCGCCAGCGCCGACGACACCAAACTCGTCGTCTATCGCAAGGACCGCTTCTGCCCCGCGACCAGTCAGTTGCCGCAGGACTACCAGAGCCGGATCGAGCGGATTGCCGGCGTGACCAGCGCGCTTCCGATCAAGGTCGTCGTGACCAACTGTGGCACGTCCCTCGACGTCGTCACGTTCCGCGGCGTGCCGAAGCAGTCGTTCCTCGAAGACCGGGAAGGCAAGCTCCAAGTGATCTCCGGGTCTGTGCAGGAGTGGATGAGCCGATCCGATGCCACCCTTGTCGGTGAAACCCTCGCGAAACGTCGCGGGCTCGAGGTCGGAAAGACGTTCGATGCCGCGGGCATCCGGGCGTACGTCGCCGGGATTATTCGTTCGGAAGAACTCCAGGACGGCAACACGGCCTTCGCGTCGCTGGACTTCATCCAGCTCGCCGGGCGCAACCAACTCGGCATCGTGACCCAGTTCGACGTCACCGTCAGCGATTCCTCGCAACTCGAGCCGGTCGCCGAAGCCATCGACGAGATGTTCCGAACCGCTCAGGAACCCACGATGACCGCGACCGAGAACACGTTCATTGCTCAGATCGCGAGCGATATGATCGAACTCGTCGGTTTCGCGCGCTGGCTCGGCATCGGCTGCCTGATCGCCGTCATGGCCCTCATCGGCAACGCGATCGTGCTGAGCGTGCAGAGCCGAATCGCCGAGCACGCGATCCTCCAGACGCTCGGGTTCCGGAATTGGCAGATCGCCCTGCTCATCGTCGGCGAGGGCGCGCTCATCGCCACCATCGGAGCGGTCGTGGGCGGCGCGGCTGCGATCGCCGCGACCAAGATGACGAGCTTCTCGCTCTCGGTCGAAGGCCAGTCCATCCCCATCCTCGCCGGTCCGGAACTGCTGCTGACCGGGCTGCTGGTCTGCGCCTCGCTCGGCGTCGTTGCCGGAATCATCCCCGCCATTCAAGCGTCGCGTCGCGAGATCACGGCGTGCTTCCGGGCGGTGTAACCATGGGACTCCGACAACTGCCATTCGAATACGCGTTCCGCAACCTCGGCAGAAGCCGGGTCCGCCTCTTCTCATCGCTGATCGGCGCGACGCTCGTCGTCCTGCTGGCCATGGCCGCAACCTCGTTCGTCCGCGGCATGGAAGCCACCCTGACCCGCAGCCCGAGCATCCACACGAACGTGATCGTTCTCGGAGCCGGGAGCGAGGAGTCGGTGGAGCGATCGCAGATCGATTCAAACGTCGCGGGTATCGTGGCGTCCAGCGTGCAGGGCCTGAAGCAGGCCGGCAATACACCGCTTGTCTCGCCCGAGATCCACGCCATGCTCCCGGTACGCGAGGAAGCCGGCGGCGAGCCGATCCAGAGCGTCATGCGGGGCGTGCGTCCCGACGTCGCGGTGCTCGTCCACCCGCAGGTCGAACTGCTCGAAGGCCGCCTGCCTCAAGCCGGACGGGACGAGATCATGGTCGGTTCCCTGACTGCCGTCCGGCTCGGTCTGCCGCAGAGCCGCCTGGCGGTCGGCTCGACGCTCTATTTCGACGGGCGCGAGTGGACCGTCTCCGGGCGATTCGCGGCGCCCTCGACCGTCATGGACGCCGAGATCTGGATCCCGCTGACCGACCTGCAGATCGCGACCAAACGCGAATCCACCATTTCCTGCGTCGTCGTCGCGCTCGACACGGCGCGTCCGCGAGATATCGACCTGCTCACCAAGTCGCGCCTCGACCTCGAGATCGCGTCGATCACTGAAGAAGACTATTACGCGGGTATCGCCTCTTTCTACAAGCCCATCCGCATCATGGTGATCGTGACGGCGATCCTGATCGGTCTCGGCGGGCTGCTCGGAGGCCTGAACACCATGTACGCCGCGTTCTCAGCCCGAGTACGCGAGGTCGGGATGCTCCAGGCGCTCGGCTTCACGCGTCGGGCCATCGTCCTCAACCTCACCGAGGAATCAACCTTCGCGGCGGCGTGCGGAGCGGTCCTCGCCCTCGGAATCGGCTACCTGCTCATCGACGGCTACGCCGTCCAGTTTTCGATGGGCGCCTTTGAACTCCGCATCGACGCGGTCGCCATGCTCGTCGGCCTCTGCGCCGGAGCTTTGGTCGGCCTCGTCGGCGCCATCCCGCCTTCGGTTCGCTGCCTCCGGCTGCCAATCCCATCCGCGCTCAAGTCACTGTAACCTCGTTACCCGTTTCATTATCTTCGAAAGGAATCCACATGAACCCGCTCCGTACCTTCACCGCTATCGCCCTGACCTCCTCCCTTGTGCTGGTCGCGGGCTGCGACTCGTCTTCGACGGACACCACGTCCTCGAACGGGGATAACACGTCGTCAACCCAGGGCCAGGTCACCCAGACCTCGTGGCTGCTCGACGAGGCGCCGTCCGAATACCGTGAAGTCGCCGAGGCCAAGCAGAGCGTTGCGGAAGGCGATGAGGTCGTGCTGCGCGGACGCATCGGAGGCCGGGTCGACCCGCTCTCCGCTGATTCGCCCGCCTTCATCATCATGGACGCCGCAATCCCCAGTTGCGCGGACAACGAAGGCGACAACTGCAGGATGCCCTGGGACTACTGCTGCGAGACCCCAGAAACCATCGCCGCCAACAGCGCGACGATTATCGTCCTTGATGAGAACGGGAACCCCACCGATGAAGACCTTGTCGCCGCAGGTCTCGAACCCCTCGACGAGGTCATCATCGTGGGCACCGTGCAGGCCCGCCCGAACGGGAACGTCCTGACGGTCCACGCCACCGGCGTGCATAAGCGAACCGCAGGCTGAATCGGGCGGATCGCCGCGCGGATCATCGCAAGAGGGGCTCGAGGTCATTGAGCAGCTTCGCCAGGACGAAGTTCATGACCACGATCGCCACGAAACTGGTGACGAAGGCGTCGGTCGTCGCCCGGCCGACGCCCTGCGCGCCCGCTCGACACGTGAATCCCTTGAAACAGGAGATCAGTCCGATCGCGAACGCGAAGCAAAGCGCCTTGATCAGCCCGGTCATCACGTCCCACCAGTCGATGAAGTCGGCGGTGTACTGCCAGTAGGCGCTGGGGTTCACGCCTTCGATCGCGACGATGATGATCCAGCCGCCCGCGATGCCGCAGAAGTTGGAGATGACCGTCAACGCCGGGATCATGAGCACGCAGGCCACCACCCGTGGTGCGACCAGCACCCGTACCGGGTCCGCCGCCATCACGCGCATGGCATCGAGTTGATCGGTGACTCGCATCGATCCGAGTTCCGCGGCCAAAGCACAGCCGACCCGCCCGGCCAGCATGACCGCAGCCAGAACCGGCCCGATCTGCTTGACGACCGAGATGTTCACCACCGCGCCGAGCCGCTGCTCGAGACCGAAGGTCGCGAACTGGTCAAACCCCTCGATGGCCAGCACCGCGCCGATGAAAAGCCCGGTCAGAGCCAGCACCGGGGCCGACCGAGTCCCGATCAGGTCAAGTTGTTGGGAAAGTCTGGACCAGCGCCCCCAGGATCCGGGCTGCAACGCGATCGAACGAAGGACCTGCCAGGAAAATCGCAGAAACGCCCCGAAGCCTCCGGTGGTCCGCGCACCAAAACCGCCGAAGCGCTCGACCGCCCGCAATGGGGCGCTCAGATCGCTTCGGCGTTGGTCAGGATCGGCTTCGGTCGACACGGCTCACAACCATACTCGTCAGGAAGTGAACACGCCGACCGACCTCTGGATTACTTGATCGGGAAGTCCTGAGCGGACGCCGGGGCGGGCTCGGCCGGGATCGGAGCACCACGACCCGAGTCGGAGGAGGTTTCGCCCACAGGCATCTCGCCCATCGGGACAACGAAGATCTCCACGCGACGGTTGGCTGCGGTGCCGCCGGTCGGGTTGTTGGGAACGGCCGGGCGGTGGGGGCCCCAACCGGCCACCTCAACACGGTTACCAGGGAAACCCGCGCTCTGCAGGGCTTCCGAAACCGCGATCGCCCGGAACACCGACAGCACGCGGTTGTTCGCGAAACGCTGACGGGTTGCCGGGTTCGA
>CAXAVQ010000064.1:0-10382 GCA_963971985.1 uncultured bacterium | reverse complement strand
CCAGGATGCCGTTGTCGGACTGGGCGAGGAGCAAAGCCATCATCAACAGTCCCGCGGCGGCGATGGCCGTGACACCCGAGAGCAACCCGTCGAGCCCGTCGATGAGGTTCGATGCGTTGCACGCCCCCAGCACGAACACCGCGATGATCGCGGTGCCGACCCAGTAGATGACATCGATGGTGATCGATCCCGTCGGCGCGAGGAACGGGACCTCGAACGCGAAGGGGACGGAGTAGATCAGGTCCTCGTTGCCGACGAGCCTGCCGATCGGCTGCATGATGCCCGCAGCGACTTTCGTGCCGACGTCCTGCATCGCCAGAGCCGCCGCCGCGAGCAACTGTCCGACGATCTTCAGGCGCGGGTCCAGGCCGACGACGTCGTCGATCAGGCCGGTGACCGCGATCAGCGTCATGCCGAGGATGACCGACATCGGCACGAGGCGGAAGCCCATGCTCATCGATTCCGGGTTGAGGTAGACCGATTCGTGGAACCTGAACACCGATTCGGGAAGCACCGCGAAGCCGAGGAAGGAGAAGGCGATGCCGGCCAGCACGCCGAGGTAGACCGCGATGCCTCCGAGGTAGGCGACCGGGAGTTTGTGGGCCTTGCGCGGGTCGTTCGGGCGATCGACGATCCCGTTGGCGATGGCGAGGCGACGCAGCAGCGGTGTTGCGCAGACCGTCACCACGAAGGAGACGAGGAAGATGAAGATGTAGGAGTTGAAGATCTCGAGAAGCGACTGGGTGGGCATGGACCCGTTCGCCTCGGCGATGCCGTTCGCGACCGCGGGCAGGTCAACGCCGCCGAACGAATCATTGCCTGGTGTACGCCCGATCATGGCTGCCCCGCTCCCGCTTCGGAACGCTCAAAGCGTAACGCATCGGCCACGTCCCGGACCGTTCGAGCGAGGGGAATCTTCGGCTCGAACCCGATGACGCTCCTGACCCTGCTGAGCGACGGACGACGCTGGGCCAGGTCCTCGAACCCCTCTCCCATCGCCTTCTCGAACGGCACGGTCCGGATCGGGCTATCCGAGGACAATTGTCGCTTCACCAGACCGGCCAGTTCCGCGATGGAAATGGGTTGATCCGAGCCGAGGTTGAACACGCGTCCGACCGCTCCCGCGTCGGGATTGGTGGTTGCCTCCAGCAGGTCGACAAGGGCGGGTGCGATGTCGCGGACATCGCAGAAGCAGCGCGTCTGGGAGCCGTCGCCGAAGACCTCGATCGGACGGGAGTCCATCGCGGCTCCGACGAAGCGTGGGATGACCATGCCGTAGTCGCCGACTTGACGGGGCCCGACGGTGTTAAAGAGTCGCACGACCACCGTCGGAACACCACTCTGGTGGTGGTGGGCGATCGCGAGGTATTCGTCGATCGCCTTCGAGGTCGCGTAGGACCAGCGTGGCGCGGTCGTCGGGCCGTAGAGACAGTCGTCGTCTTCGCAGAACGGGCTGTGTGACGATTTGCCGTAGACCTCTGACGACGAGGCGATGAGCGTCGGGGGCTTGGCGCGCCGGGCTGCGAATCGGAGCAGTGAAGCGGTCGCGTCGACGTTGGTCTCGATGCAGGAAATGGGATCGCTGACGACTCGCCGGACGCCGACGGCCGCCGCGAAATGGTAGATCCGGTCGAAGGGCTGCTCGGATTCCAACGCGGGGAGTGCCTGCTCGACGCGGCTCTCGATGAAACGAAGCTCACCGCCGCCGGACCCGGCCTGCGCGATGGCCTGATCGAGGTTGCTGCGCCGCCCGGTCGAGAGGCTGTCGACCACCGTGACGTGTGCCCGAGGGGAGCGTTTGAGGATCTCGTCGACGACGTGGGAGCCGATAAAACCGGCACCGCCGGTCACCAGCACCCTCGGTCGAGGACCCGCGTGATGCTCGTTGTTCGCGGTACTGGTGCTCATGGCTCGGTGGGCGCCGGCTCTTGCCGACGGAGTCAGTTGGCGTCGCTGTAGTTCTGGTAACTCATCGACGCCTTGAAGTTCGCCTTCATGTAGCCTCCGGCGGATGCGCGGACGCCGTTGACGACAACGCCCAGGAAATCGCCCTTGGCATCGGCGAGCTGGTTGCGGAGGCGCTGGATGAGGCCGCGCTTCTCCGAGTATGCGCGGCAGACGAGCACCGAGGCGTCGGTCCGGGCGGCCAGCGAGAGCGCGTCGGCGGCGACGATGGCCGGTGGGGTATCGATGAGGATCAGGTCGTACTTGGACTCGGCCTCGTCGAGGATCTGCTGCATGGCCGAGGTGTTGAATTTTTCGTACTCGTGGCCTCGCTTCGCTCCGGCGCTGAGGACCTCGAAGCCGTGCTTCGTGTGCTGCACCGCGTCGGAGAGGGACGCCTCGCCTCGGATGACCTCTGCGAGCCCCGGACCGGCCTGCAGCCTGAATACGCGGTGAACCGCCGGTCGCCGGAGGTTGGCGTCGATCACGAGGACTCGGCTTTCGACCGAACTCGCGGCGGCGGCGACGTTGGAGATCACCGTCGTCGTCCCGCTCCCGGGCATGCCGGAAGTGAACAGGATGGACTTGTGCCCGCGCAGGTCGCAGGCCTTGAAGATTGCGGTGCGGATCTGCCGGGCCGATTCGGCGATCGCGCCGAACGGTTCGTCGGTCACGGCGGTCTCGACCGTGTCGGGCTGAGCCGGGTCCATCGAGAGCTCCGGCAGGATGCCGAGGACGCGGGTTCGGGAAATCAGTGAGATATCGCGCGGCGTGCGGACACGCTGCTCGCGGAGTTCCTTGACCACGATGAAACCCGCGACCGAGCCGGCGAAGAGGAACATCACGCCGGCGACGACCGGGATGAGTTTTGGGAACGCCTTAGTATCCGGTGGGGAGGCGGTCTGGACGCGCCGGATACGCGAGCCGACGTCGCCGATCATGTTGATCTCGTCAAGGCGCTGGCGGGCGTTGCTGATCTGGTCGAGAACGAGTTCGAGCTCGGACTCGATCTCCGCGTACTTCTTCAGATTCTGAGTGATCTGGTTAAGCTGGACGCGAGCGGTCTCGGCTTCCTCGAGCAGACTGAGCTCCGTGGATTCGGAGGCCTGGATCGCCTGCTTGTACTGTTGTACGAGGTTCTGCAGCGTCTCCTGCATCTTGAGATTGACAACCTCTTCGTAGCGATTCTCGAACGCCTGCAGTTGAGCCTCAGCGGTGGTGACGGACTGCGCGTTCGGGCCGGTCGTCTGGCGAAGTCCCTCAAGCGTGGCCCGGCGGATCTCGATCTCGGCCTCGAGGCGCTGGGCGACCTGACTCATCCGGGCCTGAGCGCGGATGGGCTCAGGATACACCGGCGTGCCTTCCTGGTTTAGGAGGAGCTGGTACTCCTGGAGCTGCCGGCGGTTTGATGTGAGTTCGGCCCGGAGGGGCACCAGTTCGGCCTGCAGGATCGCGAGGCGTCGGTAGAAGCTGCTCTCGGTGATGTCAGTGGACTCGAGCTGGTTGTCGACGAGCAGGACCTCGAGCTGGCGCTCGAAGGACAGCTGGTTCTGCCGGAGGTTGTTGATCTGGCGCTCGATGTTTCGCCGGATAACGCTGATGTCGCCGGTGCGGGAGCTGTTGTAGTCGTTCTCGTAGACGGTGCAGATCGCCTGCGCGATGATCGCGGCATCGCTCGGGCTGGGCAGACTGACGGTGACGCTGAAGAGCGCCGTATTGGGGAGTACGCGCGCGCTGACGATATCGTTCAGGTCATCGAGCGCTTCCACGCGGTCGAATGCGTCGTTGCGGACGTACTGCCTGTACCACTCTGTGTTCTGGACGTTCGGTTCCTGGATCGCGAGATCGAGCAGGGGATCGGATTGCAGGTTGAACACCTGCGTCTGCATGAACACCTCGGACTCTTCCCCAGGTCCAGGGCGACCGCCGCCGCGCTCTGAGGCTGGTTCGGGCTTGCGCTGCTTTGATTCTCGGCACTGGGCATAAGGCTTTGGCTTCCACGGACCGCCCGGGGCGGCGGTCGTCTGGAGTGTTGTCTATCGGCGGATCAATCGGGGACCGCCATTGGTTCTCTGAGAAGACCCGGGCGGATGGCACCGGGGTAGGCACTGATTCGGGCGAGCACTGTAACCATCCGCGGACCCTTCTGCGGATCAGCGGTTATCGAGACGTGATCGGAGTTCCTCCACCTCAGGTGCGTAGGTATCGCGCACCGACTCGGAGACGACCGGCAGGAGCCGCTCGGCGGCTTCGATGTACGCACGTGCGCTCTCCGCGGCATTATTCCGGAGCATGGCATCGGCCATGTGGACGTTCGCCGGCAGACGCTGTTCCTGGGTCCGCGCGAAACGGAGGGCCCGCTCGAACAGGTCGCTCGCGCGCGACAGATCGCCGTTGAGGAGGTAGACCACCCCGACGGTGTCGAGCACATCGGCGTTCTCCGGAGCCAGCTGAGCGGCTCGCTGGGCGAACGGAACAGCCTCGTCGACGCGGTCGAGGTACTTCGCGAGGAAGAACGCGACGTTGTTGAGCAATTCGAGATCGTTCGGGTTGATCGCGAGGGCCAGACGACCCTGCTCAGCGGCTCCGGCGATATCGCCTGACGAGTACTTCAGGTTCGAGAGACGCTTGTGCAGCTCGAAGCGAGCGAGCGGGTCGTTCTGAGCCTGCTGAAGCAGCGACTCTCCCCGTGCGATCAGCTCCGAAGGCGACTCGTCCCTGACCTGCGCCGCCTGCAATGCAATGGCCTGCAGAAACAGCGGGTGCGCAACCTCCGAGCCCGGATTCTGGGCGTTCTGCTCGCGGATGGCCCGGTCGAGACTCGCGACGTAATCCAACGCCTGCTGCGCCCCGCCGACCACCAGGGCCAGGTCCTGGAACCACGTTCGGAGCAACCGTGATGGACTTGCGTCCTCGCTGCCCTGCGCGGCCATCGAGTACCCCCGCTGGATCAACTCGCTCGCGCGGGTGCGCTCGTTCGGCAGGGTCGCGTAGGCGCGGGCGAGCAGCATGGTCTGGGCGACTCCGGATACGCCCTCGGCCGGCAACCCCTCGATGAGCGAGGTCAGGCGACGCAGTTCCGCGGGAGGAATCTGTTGACCCGCGCGAAGCCTGGCATCGAGAACCAGACCGGCCGTCTGCGCGGTCTGCGTGGGGTCGCTCGCGATCTCGGGGATCTCGTTGAGCCGGTCGAAGTAGTTCGCGGCCTCGGTGAACGCACCGCGTTGGCGCGCCAGTGAACCGGCCGTGTATTGCCAGTACGCGTCCTGAGGAGTGGCGTCGGCGCGAGAAGCGGCGACCGCCGATGCGTCGATCAGCCGACCGGCGCGAACCAGTTGCTGAACCAGCTCACGGGAAAGCGTGTCCGCGATCGATGGTGCTCGCTCGATCCCTTCCTGGAGCGCGGCGAACGCGGCGTCCGGGTCGTTCGACTGCATGTTGACGCGATAGCGCAGCAGCCAGCCCTCGGCGAGACTCGGACGCAGTTCGTTCACCCGTTGCAGATCGAACAGGACGTCGGTCCTGCGCGACTGATCGGCGCTGTTGAAGAGAGCCCGCCGATAGAACGCGAGGAAATTCGAGGAGTGCTTCTCAACCGCTTCGTTGTACAGCCGTTCCGCGTCGGAACGGGCATCCCGGCGCTCGGCGAGCGTCGCCGCGATCAGCATCGCGCTGAGGTTGTCCGGCTGATCGCTGCGCACGCGACGGATGAGTTCCGACGCCCGATCGAGCTGTCCGAGTTCCATCCGCAGTTCCGCCAGAGAAAGAACGATCTGTGACGAAGGATCCTCCACGCCGCTCTCAAGCAGATCGGCATAGACGGCGGCGGCTTCCTCACGCGAGGCGGTCGCGCGTCCGCGTGCCTGGGCCGCTCGTTCGCGGATGGCTTCTGCACCGAGGGGATCGACGCTCTCCTGTTGCTGAGCTTGGGCTTCCAGAGTCCGCGCTTCGGCGTCGAGGCGGTTCGCGCGCTGGCGGAGTCGATCGGCGACCTGACGGCTGACCGAACGATCCTCCTCGGATTCGTACCGAACCGCGCTCTGAAGCACCTCCAGCCCGAGATCGAACCGCCCGCTGTCGAAGGCGAACCTCGCGACATCGACGAGGGGTTCCGGGTCGTTCGAAGATTGGGCTTCGGCCTCGGCAGCGCTGCGAAAATCGGCGATCGCGCTCTGCTCGGCCTGACGCACGGCGTCAGGATCTTCCAACTGGCTCGCACGCCCTATCGCGATGCTCGCCGCAGCTCGCGACGCGTCCCGTTCGCTCAGGTAAGGACGCACCTCGCCGAAGACCCGCTCGGCACCATCGATGTCGCCCGCGGAGACAAGAAGTTCGGTCAAGCGCAGCGCGTTCTGCTGACTCTCGGCCTCACTAGAGATCAAGCCCGACTGCACGTCAGCATTGAAGTACGTCCGACGCTCTCGCGTAGCGAGCTCCCGGTTGCCGGTCTGCGCCTCGAGCGACAGCCACACGTTCGTGACGCTGCGACTCATGCGAGCCGGCGCGGACGGGTCGCTGCCCGGATCGAGCACAGCGCGGGCTTCTTCTTCGCGACCGAGCCGGGTCAGGGCCTGCACGTATTCGCCGAGCACATCAAGATTGTCCCGACGCGCTTCGTAGGCCCGGCGCAGCGATTCGATGCCCTCGTCGATCTGCCCGGCCTGCAACAGCGCCTGGCCGAGGTACCGACGGATCTGTGCGCTCGACGGAATCAGTTCGATCGCCGAGCGAAGCGTCCGGACGGCAGCGTCGGTCTCCCCCCGAGCCAATTGGATGCGTCCCTGGTAGAGCAAGCCGTCGACGCCGTCTGTGTTGGAATCGGCCGCACGGGCAGCGATGCGTCCGGCGGCTTCGAGTTCGCCGCGTCCGAGCGCCTGGGCGAATCGGATCTCGATCACGCTCGGGTGGTCCGGATCGATCCGCTCGGCCTCGTCCAACGCCGCGTTGGCGTCGTCGACTCTCCCGACGCTGCGCAGGAGGTCGTTTATCTCGAGCGCTTTGTCGATCTCCGGACGGTTCGAGGCTTCGATCTCGGCGATGCGTCCTTGGACGTTATTTCCGGCGCTCAGGCGCCTGATCATCCGGGCGATGGTCTCGTTCTCGGGATCGCTGGCCTGAGCCTGCTCAAGGATGGCAAGCCCTGCTTCGCGGTCGCCTCTGAGCACCGCGATCTGCGCACGCAGCACCACGATGCGGAGGTCCGACGAAGCCGCGGGCTCGTCCTCTTCCAGCCGGTCGAGTATCGCCGAGGCGGCTTCGAGGTCGCGCCGTGCGATCGCCTCGTTCGCGCGGACCACAGCGCTGAGAACCGGATCGTCGCTCGTTTCACCTCTTTCGATCGCGATCAGTCGCTGCGCCTGCTCGATCGCGTCGGTGAACGCCTCGGGCGAGCTCGATCTCCGGGCTTGTTCTTGCAGGAGTTCGAGTGCACGATCGAGGTTTCCTTCGCCGCGATAGATGTCGGCGAGCAGAATCACTCCCTGAGGCATGATGTTGTTGGCGTCGACAAGCCGCTCGAGGATCTGCTTGGCCTCTCCGGTCGTGCCCTGTTGGAGCAGAAGGCCCGCGAGTTGTCCGAGCACCGACGATGTGTCGCCGAATTCTTTCCGATATTCCTCGAGCAAACGGATTGCCTGCGTCGAGTTCCCCTCGGCCATAGCGACCTCCGCGTTCGCACGGAGCCGCAAAGGTTTCGATTCAACACCGCTTTCCGTCGCGAGCACGTCCCGCGCCGCACGTGCGGCTTCGAGGTACGCCGCGGCGTCTTCCGATCGGCCCTCACGCAGCGCACGCTGGCGCAGCTCGAGATTCACCTCGACCTGCGAAAAGGCGGCGTTGACCTTTGCTTCAGGAAGCAGAACTCCATTAAAGCTCAGGGGTGGACGAGGGAGGTCGCGGATCGTTGAGTACAACTCCAGCGCCCGCGAGTAGCGATCCATCAATCGCATCGCTGCGGCAGCCTGCGAGAGACGCCGGGGGCTGGCCGGAGTGGCAGCCAAGGCCCGCTCGAACTCGGCTGCAAGCACCTGTCGATCAGACTCATCGGTGAACCACGATGCGAGAACGCCCATCTCCTCGACCGGCAAGTCCGACGCATCGGTCGAACTCAGCGCCGAGAGAATTCTGTCCGCGGCTTCATCGCGGATCCTTAACTGTTCTCTGCGGAGTTCGGCGGGGTTGGCGATAGAGCTCTGCGCTTGAACCAGATCAATCTGAGTGCCCAGGATCTGGAAGCGCGCGTCGGACTCGTAGCCGAGCCCGTCTGCGAGGATCGCGTTCAACTGTTCTTCCGCTCGGTCGAGCGCGGCCGACGCCTCCTGCGTCCGCCCCTCGGCCTGCGCGATGGTCCGCTGGTTGATATGCCAACCGATCAACCCCAAACCCACTCGTGCATGGTCCTCGCGCGCCTGGTCGATGAAACGCTCACGCTCCGCCGGATCGAGATCGGTGGGTACCGGCTCGAGGAACCGATCCGGCTCTTCGAGGTACGCATCGTAGAACCGGAGCATCGCATCGCGAGCCTCTTCGAGGTCTTCGGCGTCGACCGTCGTGGATTCGGCACGCTGAGTCACCGCGAGGCCATGAATCGCGTTCAGCCGGATCGCCGTCGGTGAATCCTGGGGTAGCGGCGCGACTCGTCGCGACACGAGGTCAAGAAAGACCTGACTCCTGCCGCTCAGCTGTTCCTCAAAAAGTACGCGCTCAAGCTGCGGTCCGGGCGCTGTGGGGTCCAGGGTCGCCAGACGATCCAGAGCCCCTCGGTAGCGCTCCAGGTACTGCTTGCGGTACTCGACGTCCGTCTCGGGGACCGTCTGCAGCAGGGTGTCGCGCCAGGTGATCAGCCAGTCGCGACGCGACGGGTCCTTGTTCACCGCGCGTCCGTACTGGCTTGCGGCGTCGTTGATCGACTCGATCGCCTCGGTCTCGTTCCCGCTCGAGAGCAGATGCTGGGCCTGCGCCATCTTCTCGTCGCCGGCAGCGATGTTCCGCTCACCGCTCATGCGCAGCGAGTACGCCGCGAGCGCGCCCACGCCGACCGCGATCGCGACGACCGCTCCCACGAGAATGACGACAAACTTTGTATTGACCTTGGAAGCCATGTTCCTGTTTCCCTGTCGCTAACGACTCATCCAGACTGCTTCGAATAATCCGTGAAATCCCATGTGCCAGCTTCGACCTCGTCCCAGTTGGGCAGGCAGCGCATGATCTCCGGAAAGAGATCGCGCAGCGCGTCCGACGCCAGGGCCGCCAGCTCTTCAGCCGAATCGACCGTGACGCTCGAGAACTGAATCTTCGCGTAATAGGCGTAGTCCGAGTCCAGCTGGTAAGCCAGTCCTCGCACGCCGCTGGCCGAGGCCACGACGCCACCGTTCGCGATAAAAAAGTACCCGGCCCAGATATCCTGATCGCTCGTGAGCTGGTCGAACGAACTGATGCTCATCGCGAGGTCCTCGACACCCCGGGGCAGCGGGATCCGCTGGAACGTCACGCCAGAGCGATCCGAATACCGGGGTTCGCCGTCCTCACGCTCCTCGGCGAGCACGCCCGCATCCGGGGTCAGGTCGAGGGGAACCGGCGTGATCCGCGGCCCGGACAGCATCTCGCCGCCACCCGCCACCACGCACCGCTCCGGGACGTGGGGCACCGCGTCGATCATCCCGGTGTAGTACACCGCGTGGAGCTCGAACGCGACGGGATTATCCGTGCCGATCGTGTCCGCACGCTGGTAGACCCGCGAGATCGCGTTCGCCGAGCCGAGCGCAGCGATTTCCTCCGCGCCCATCTGTCGATCCGGACCGAGCTGAACCCAGCGGGGTTCACCGGTCGGTGGCAACTCGCTCGGGATCGATCGCAGTTGCAGGTTATCTTTCGCAAAGATCGGCAGCTTGGTGATGCGCAGCCCGTTCGCGCGGATGTACCACGCCAGCGAAACCGCCGCGAGCACCATCACCGCCAGCGGCACCACCACCGCCGGATGCAGCAGCACCGCCCCGCGCCTCGATCGATCTGCGGCCCTCGTCATGCCTTCGCCCCTTTCGCGCTCGATCGGTCTGCGTCGTCCGGCGTGATCTTCTTGAGCAGCCAGACGCAGAACATGAACAGCAGGAACGCCGGCACGAGCAGCAGCGTGCCGATGAGCGTGTGCGCCCCGCCGACCGAGAAGTCCGGGTTCACGAGCGTGATCGCCGCAAGCACCGCGACGCGGACGATGTTCATGAACACCGCCACAGGCACCGCAAGAAGTACCACCGCCACACGGTGCCACCACTGCCGGCACGAGAAGAACCCGACCGCCACCGCCAGCGCGATGAACGCCACGACCATCCGCATGCCCGAACACGCCTCGGCCACTTCGAGCGGGAAGCCCTCGCCCGCCGAGTTGTACACGGTGAGCTGGTTGCCGAGGCGCGTCACATCGAATTGCAGGATCCGGAGGA